>DLYJ01000226.1 GCA_003447785.1 Treponema sp. | reverse complement strand
AGGTAAGAAGTCTGGAGAACTTTCTGAATATTCTGAGCTTCTTCTACGCTAAAACCACCTGAAAGGCTAACTTGTCCACCAGTGATTGCCTGACGGATTGTAGCGGCAGATTTAACTTTTGAATCACTTACGATTGCAAGGCGTTCGTTAACGTGAGCACCTGTAAACTTAGCAAAGATTTCGGAACCTTCAGCGTCCAGGGAGAAGTTAACTTCTGTCTGACCTGTTGTTGTGTCGCGGCTTACTGTTGCGGCTTTTACGTGGTTACCGTCAAGAGCAATTTCTTTTTTAACGGCAATGTATCCCAGGCGCTGGTCAAGACCGTAAGCGTCTTTTGTGTAATAACCGAATACTTCGCAGTCAGATGCGATTACAGAAGGGTCTGCAAGTGAACCGTCAGCCTTAAAAGCGTCAGGACCAACACCTGCATAATACTGAGCGAATTTAGATGTTGCTTCTTCATCAACGAGACGGAAATTCAAAATTCCCTTACCCTGTACAATTGAGTTAACGCTTTCGCCGTCAGCTGAACCAGGGATTTCTACGTAGATGCGGTCTTCGCCCTGCTGGCGGATAACCGGAGAAGTAAGACCGAATTTATCGATACTTGAAGTCAAAGTTTCTACAGCCTGTGTCATAGCCTGCTCTTTGAAAGCTTCAGGATTATCAACTTCTGATGTTTCTCTCTGTTTTGCAAGGGCAGCATCAAGGTCAGCATGAATGATGATGTTCATACCACCTGAAAGGTCAAGACCAAGTTTTACAGAATTAGTGTAAGCATTCTTTGCCTTGAGATAGAAGTTACGGTAATGATCTTCGAATACAGCCTGTAATTCAGCAGCGCTGCCGAAGGCACTCAAAACTGCTCCAACATTCATTACTGCAGGAACTTCTTTGTCTGCAGCCTTGTATGCTTTTTTAGCAGCTTTTACAACATAAGCATAAGAAGCGTCGAGTTCTGCATCGGCACTTTCTTTTGCTTTAGCCAAAAGTGAAGAAACTTCATCTCTGGCCTTCTTTTCAGATTCGTCCTTAATCTTTTCCAGTGAACTCAAGGCTACCTTCTGAACATCTGCTGGTGTTTTGAAATACCATGTGATAGATGGTCTGAGGAAGGCGTAGCAGAGAGCAAGGACAACCAAAATAAGAATAAAACGACTTCGTTTGTTCATAATCTTGTTACAACCCCAATTTTTTTTTATTTGTTTTCTGAAGCGCTTTCTGTAGATTCAGCGGCTTCTGTTTTTACTTCCGGAGCGGCTTCTTCTGCTTTAGCTTCTGATTTGTTTTCCTTTTTTGCTGATTTTGCTGCCTTTACTTCGTCACGAACTACAGCAGCAATGGCAGAGCGGTTGAATTCAATACTTGTGTTTGAATCAACTTTTACAATGATGGTCTTTTCTTTTGTTGAACTTACAACACCGTGGATTCCACCAATTGTAACTACTTTGTCGCCCTTTTTGAGAGCGTTAATCATTTTTTCTGTTTCTTTCTGCTTTTTATTCTGCGGTCGAATGATAAAGAAATAGAAAATTGCAATGATGAGGATGAACGGTACAACCGACATCAGGAGATTCTGCTGCTGAGGTGCACCCTGGGCAGCCTGCAATAAAGGTATAAAAGACATTTTTCCTTCCTTCTTTTGAAATTTATAGCCTTAAAAAGATAACATTTATAAGTGGTAGCCGTCAAGTTACCGTCAGGGGCAGGGCCTTATTTTGTTGATAAAAATTAACGTCCCAGAAGGGTTTCCAGTTCTGAATTAAGTTTTAGGAGAGAGTCGTCGTTGGGAGAAAGTGCAACTACCTGTTTTAAATAGTACTGGGCCTTTCTGTATTCTTTTTTATTGTAGTAAATCTTATACAGGCGGAACAGAGCATCACGGTTACGAGGGTTTGCAGTCAGACTTGAACGCAGGTCCACGAGAACCGCATCTTCTGAAGAAGCAAGAAAACTTCTTTCATAATAGAGAAAGCTCTTCATTTTTGAAGTTGCAGTCGGAAGAATCTGTGCAATTAAGCGCGATACTTCCGAGCGGCGGTCTGTTGCAATGAGAACTTTTATATAACTTTGAATTACCTGTTCGTCCTTTGGAGACTGGCTGTAAAGGTTTGAAGCAATCTGCCATGCTTCGTCCCTACGACCTGCTTCAAGGCAGATGTCGATGTGGGTATGAACCGAAAACTGTGAAGAAGACGCTATCTGTCTCAGGTTTGAACTTGCACGGTAGGCTTCCTGCCACTGTTTTCTGCGGACAAGTTCGTTGACGCGGATGGTGAGCGCCTGTACGTTTTTCGGGTCTTTTGCAAGGATTTTATCTGCAAGTTCCACTGCGCTCACGCCGCCGATTTTAATGCCTGTTTCTGCGCTGATTGCGGCGGCTGAAAGAATAATTTCACTGTCGTCAGGATAAAGGGTCAGCGCCTTTTCAATGGTTGAAGCCGCTGCGGTAAGGTTACGGTTCCATTCTTTCTGAACCTTTGCCCTGAGTAAAAGATAATCACGGCTCTCACCGTCACTTCTTCCGTAAACGTCCAGCAGGGAGGCAGCGCGGATATAGTCATTTTTTTGAATCAGAATGCGCGCCCGGAACAAGACATAGTACGCGTTTTCAGGTTCCTGCTGGAGGACGCGGACTACAAACTGTTCGCACTCGTCGATGCGGTTTGTTGCAAAGGTAATTTCTGCACTGAGTTTGAGGGCAGGCCTATAAAGGGGATTTTTCTGCAGGATTGAATCACAGACAGAAAGAGACTTTTCCAGCTGGTTTGATTTGTAATAGCAGTCAGCAAGGGCGTAAGAAACTTCTACACAGTCCGCTGCCCCGCCCTGTGCCTTTAAAAAATAATTTATGGCACCACTGTAATCGTTTGTGCGGCGGCTGAGCACGCCGCGGAGGTAATTTGCAAGCACGCTGTCACCCTTTAATTCAAGGGCCTTGTCAAGGCTTTCACGGGCTGTATCGTAGTAATCGTTTCTTGACTCAGAAGTTACAAGAACCAGGGACGGCAGAACAAGTGCAAGAAAGTCTCCGTTTCCGGTACTCATATCGTAAATGCCCTGACGGGAAGAATCGACCGCTCCGGTGTACGGGTTTGGCGATGTAACCGGCGGGATTTCTACGGCAACAGTCTGAGTCGGCCACAGAATCTGCATCAGGGACTTTGCTATATTCAATAAAATCTTTTCTGCTTCTTCGTAGGAAGAACTGTCTTTTCGTAAAAGAGAAATTGCAAGGTGCAGGCTTTCCGGGTCACCCTTTTCTACCGCTGCAAGGGCGTCCTGATTAACGGAAGAAAAATAAGTGCGTTCCTTTACGGCAGGCACGGTAATTGCAACCGCTTCGGACGGGTCTGCCGTGTACGTTGACTCAATTACAGGAGCCTGAGGTACAGCCTTTGGAGCAGATCCGCAGGAAAGCAGGAGTGAGGAAACTAAAATTGAATTAAAGACAACCGCAGCAAATCCACGGTTTACCGGTTTCATTCTTTTACTTCTCCCTCTTCTTCCTGATATTCAATTTCGTAAGGGAAGTGCGCCTGTGGATTCCGCTGAATCATAAAAATCGCAATCAAGGCTGCCCCGAAACAAACCGGAATAAGCGGCCACCACATTGCAAAAAAGCGCGAAAAGGACATTTTTATAATATCTAAAGAAAAAAGCAGAAAGAAACTTCCCATTAAAACCAGAAGAAGGGTCGGGAACAAAAAGGCGTTTCTGATCCGTCTGTCTTTTGCAATTCCTGTTACAAGAATACAGAAACCGCACAGAATTACGGAAAGCGGCCAGTAACCCTTTACGCCTTCCTTCAGGATGCCGGAAGAAATGAACATAAAAAGTGCGCCTTCAAAACAGGCATAAAGTCCCAGAAAAAAAAGAACCGCATAAGGGAGAAGTGTCAGGGAAAGATAAAAAACAACGGCACCGGCAACCATCATAACCACAGTCCACGGTTCAATAACAGCATGGAGGTTAGATGCAATACGGGCAAAAAACAAAAATCCGGCAAGCAGGCTCAAAACACCGAGAGCCAGAATCATATTCATCGTTGCTGCTGTGTATTTTTTCATCGCTATCCCCAAAGAGAAAAACTTCTCCTTTATTGTAACATATAGAATACACCAAATTTGCCCCTCTTGCCAATAACAAAGCACTCTGTTAAAATTTAATCATGAAAGTGTTTTTTAAGCGGCTCCTTGCGGCAACTGCACTCTGTCTGCTTTTTATTTCCTGTACAAAAAATAACGCAAGTTCAGATATCAGCCAGCTGCAGGTTCTTTTAAATGACCCGTCTTTGTCAGGCCCATCCCGTTACGCGGTAATAAATCGAATCGCAAACACACTTTACAGCCAGAAAGACTACCGGGGAATGCTTCTTTTTCTGACAGACTGGGTAGAAAAACATCCTGACGACATTTACAACTCGTACTGGCTTTTAATGGTCGCTTCAAACTATCTTGAACAGGGCGCAGAGCCAGTTGCAGAATACTATTTTGACCGAATTTTAAAAAACTACCCGGATCTTTTGATTCAGGGAAAGTCAATTCACTTCAGATGCCTGCAGAACCTGATTCAAATCAGTAAAAACCCTGCCAACCGCATCTCATACTTTAACGATCTTGTAAGCCGCTTTCCGTCCCTTGTAAGCATTACGGAAATGTATGTTCGACTGGCTCTTGAATACGAAAAGGAAGGTGAATTCAACCAGGTATTAAAGTCATACTCAATGTTCCTGAATCAGCCGGATGCTTCTACAATCCAGATTTCAGGAATTCCTGATGCCTACGCAAACGCGCGCAAAATGGTAGACTTTTCAAATTCATCAAAGGACTGGACCTTCCCTTCCCTGGACAAGCTTGAAAAGTCTGTTAAGCTTGCAATCAGACAGTACGACTGGCGTTCCCTGGACAAATACCGCTCAAAGGTTAACTTTTTTGCCATGAGCTGGAAGTCCAGCGAAACTGACGCAAACGCCCTGGAAAACTTTTCCATGCGCGGCTTTATGGTGGGCCAGAGAATCCGTTATTCAGAAAAACTTGATGAAACTTCAAACCCCAACGAAGCGTATCTGAGAACAACAGGCTGGAGCCCTTACATGCCGGTCTGGTATCTGTACTTCAGAAAGGTAAACTTTCCTGCAGACCCTGAAATTCACGGACGCTGGGAATGGGCAGGAATTTATTACGGGGAAAAACTGTAACAGACTGAAAACTAAAACGGAAAGTTGAAAAATTGAAAAAAAATCTTTTTTTGAAAATACGGAATTTTTTCATAATATCTTTTCTTTTTGGTTCAGGGGCGGTTTTTGCCCAGAAGGCGCTGCCTGATACGGCAGGTGGAATTCAAATACCAAAAACTCAGTACGCAGCTGAGATGATTCAAAAATACATCGGACAGTACACAAAACCTTTCGGACGGAAGCAGCTATTTGACACGCTGGACAACGGCGAACTTTACAGACTCTATGTGAGGCAGGAATTAAAAAAGCGTAAAATGCCTGCCGCCCTGGAGTACCTTCCGGTGGTAGAAAGCGACTACAACCCGCTTGCCGTAAGCAAAAGCGGGGCCCGGGGAATGTGGCAGTTCATGGATAATTCAATCGCACCCTTCCTGAAAAAAACACAGTACGTTGACGAACGCTACGATGCCTGGAAAAGCACTGACGCTGCACTTACAAAACTCATGGACAACTACAGGCAGTTTGGTGACTGGCCCATTGCAATCGCAGCTTACAACTGCGGAGCGGGCGCCATGAAACGCATCCTCAGTCAGGCAAAGCAAAAGACCTTCTGGTACATCGCCGAAACGGGGCTTTTACGCGACCAGAGCGTTCAATACGTTCCAAAACTTCTTGCAATCTGCATCTTAAGCGAACACGGCCAGTCCTACGATTTTGAAATTCCACAGATTACGGCGTCCACAAGATACGCAGAATTTGACTACATTACGACAAAAGAACAGATTTCCCTTTCCCGCCTTGCAAGCGAATTAAAAATGGACGAAGAAATCTTAAAAAAACTGAATGCGTCCCTTCTCAAAAACTACACTCCCCCTTCTTCAATCTATCAGCTGCGCCTCCCGTCAGGAATGAAAGAAAGCGCCCTTATTGCAATTGAAGAAATAAAAAAATCTGACCGCTCTTCAGGCAAAAGCGCAGGCACAGACACAGGCTCTTCCTCTGCAGCCGGCCGAATTCACACGGTGCAGCAGGGAGAAACACTGTGGTCTATTTCAAGGCGTTACGGGGTCCCGGTGGATTCAATCAGAAAGGCAAATTCCTTAGGTAGTGACAGTGTGCTCTCAATTGGAAAAATTCTTTATATACCATAAAAAAATACCGATAAATAGATAAGGACTGTCATTTTTTTTGCAAAGTCCGGGAGAAAAATTTTGAAAAAGACTATCTGTTTTACCGCCCTGGCCCTTCTGGTATTTTTTGTTCACGCACAAAACGGCCAGCTTGCATCCACCAGCCGCATGGACTGGACCCAGAATAAATTTTCTTCTTCTGTAACACTTGATATCGACAAGGCCGGAATCAGCATGCCTTCCGGAAAACTCACTGCAATCAATAAAATCAACACTGAACTTCCTGATCTGATAAAGGACCCGCTTCTTTCCCTGACCGTGGATTCAGATTCGCAGCTGCAGGATTATGTATTCCAGGACAACATCACCCTCGAAGACCTTACAAAAATCGTTGATTCAGGCAAAAAAAGCCCGGCAATTTTTGTAAACCAGAGCTCAGTGATGAAAAGCGACCACTTTCTGGACACGCTCAAAATCAGCCGTCTTTTAATCAAGCACCGCTTTCCGTACAAAAATCCAAAACCGGTAGACGTAGTTCCAAGCCGTGTCTACACCGGAATTATCATCGATGCTCGGGGACAACTTGCAGTTCACGGGGAATATGTAAAGGACGACGTAAAGCCGTGCTTCTTTCCGAAAATCTGGGATTCAGAAATGAACCTGATTTACGAACGCAACATGGGCGACCCGCAGCACGAAGCCAGAAACGGAATGGTTCGCTACGGATGGCGCGACGGAGAAAATGATTATACTTCAACCGTGGGAATCGACCCCCTCCGCATCAGTGCACGCAAAGTTTACGGCCGCTTCAGGACAGACCCTGTAATTTCCCGCAATGACGCGCTCAAAATTCTTTCAGTTCCGGAAAATCTTGAATTACTGAAGGAAGGCAAGGTTGTAGTTCTGCTGGACAAAGAAAACCTTGTCTGCGATGTTGCAGTTCCGGAAAAGAAAACTTCTTACTACAGCGACTTTAAGACAATCAAAGAATATCTGTTTAACTCGGAAGACGCACCGATTGTTCAGGATACAGTCCGGGGAATCCAGATTCTGTATGATTTGAAGTTTGTTGCCGACAGTGCACAGCTTTTAGAGGGTGAATCAGAAAAGATTAAAAACCTGGCAGACAGCCTTAAAAAGATAAACATCGACAACGCTTACACAATCCTCGTAGAAGGTCACACTGCCGACGTTCAAAAACCTGAAGGCCAGATGAGGCTTTCAATTCAGCGTACACAGACAATTATAAACGAACTTGTCAGCAACGGTCTGGACAGGAGCCTGTTCAGTTACCGCGGATACGGCGGAACCCAGCCGATTGCCACAAACTCAACAGAAGACGGACGCGCCATGAACCGCCGTGTAATCATCACCGCCCGCCCGAAGGCAACATACATTCAAAGAAAATAGATAGCTTTTTTTTTCGGTCGCTCCCGATAATGACCCAGGGTCAGGCGCAGGAATGAAAAAGGGTTAACACGATAATGACCCTGGCACTAATAGTTTTGTTTAACGTCACTCATTACAACCGTGCCGTCTGCAAACTGAACGACGGTCGTATAATAATTTGAATAAGGGATTGAATTCACATCTATAACATAGGTAAAACTTGTCTTTTCTGTCTGGCGTTGTGCTTCAAATCCCCGGTTTATCCAGTCAGAAGCGTCCTGGCCCAGATCATAACTGCAGTAAAATGTCTGCACGAGACACGGCTGGTCGGTAAAAACAGTTATTCCCCTTGAACCGGCTGATAAATCTGCAAGTTTATAGTTTTCATTATCAAAAGAAGGATAAAAATATGCATAGTTACTTACATCAGTCCAGACGCGCACAAAAGACTCTTTTTCTTCATCTGTAAGTGTATAATACTTACCATTACCATAACCATTCCTGTCGTTTATAAAAGTCCATTCATAATTCTTACCATCAATATTTTTTAAATATTGAACATAAGCAGGCAAAGATCTTTCAACCGTAACTGTCAGTAAACCGGTATCTTTTTCGTATTCAAACTGAGGAGACTCTCCAGATGGTGTACCCAGCTCAATTTTTGCTTCCGTGTAATTTGAATTATTATCGCTGAAGCATAAATAAAGGTTTTTCTGAGTATTTGAATCTTTATAAACGGTAAGATTTTCTGTTTCATCCCAGTACAGGATATTAATTGCCATCGTAACACTTTTCCAGTCAATGGCAGAAGAATTAAGGGCTAAATCCTTATTTGAAAAAAAGTACTGTATAATTACATTATTTTCAGAGTCCTTTTGAAGTCCCGAAAGAGAATCAGTTACGACAAGATTATCAAACACTACCTTTTCAGGAAAAGGTGTTACAGCAATGTTTATCTGAGGCGGAATGTTGTCGTAGGATAAATCAAGCTGAACCTTATCCGAAGAAAGATAATTTCCTTCCTGATCATATACAAGAATCCTGAAATAGTAAATTCCGGCTGCATTGTAAATGTCAAATTCATCCTGGCTTGAATATGCAAAACCACTTGCAAAATTTGAATCAGGTGAGTATTGAATCACATAAGTAAAATCTTTGTTTTTTGTAAAACCTTCCTGATAATGTACTTTAACCCTTCGTTTGCAGGCGTTTAAAACTGCCTTCTCTGCCGTTACCGTAAAGTCAGGAATATCGTCTGCACTCAAAACATTGCTGAGTTCCTGAGCCGCAGTAGTCTGATAAATCCATGGACTTGAAATATAAGTTTTTCCTGCTCCCTGAACAGAAAATTTATATTCTCCTTCCGGAAGCTCAGAAATTTCATACGTTTTAGAACCTATTTTTACACCTGTAACAGTTGCAGTTCCGGCACTTTTATCAAAGTTAACGACGTTGCTTTTAACGGGTAAAGTAAATTCTTCTTTGCCTGCAAGTCTGTAGGAAACCCCGACCTGGGGACTTGCACGCTCGTTGATTGACTTATTTAAAACAAGTACCAGAGCGGTGCTGTTTTTTACACACTGTCTGATCTCAAGACTTTTGTAAAGATCCATTTTATGTTCATGTATATTACCCACAGAATCCTTTAATGTAATCAGAATATAAAGGTCTTCGTACGCTTTTCGCAAAAAATCAATTGAAGAAGTAGTTAATGTACCTTCATTATCTTTTGTAAATTCAAAATCAAGCTGCTGTTTGCTTGAATCTTCGTCTGTCCAGCATTCAATTTTTTCGATAGTCCACTCATCTCTATCGTAGTATTTAGTGCCGGTAATATCTTTTGCTGTTGCATAAGGGGTCTGGTCACCTTCAAAAATAAAATACCATGGAAATGGAAGTTTATCGTCTTCTGTCAGGTTTGCAGAAGCCAGGACTTCAGCTACTGTCCGACTTCTATCCGTTACTTTGTCAGGTTCCTGCTTATCAACCTCGTTGGAAAGGTCTGATTTAGGCTTTACAATGCTGTCTTTAATAAGGCTTGTCTGGGAAGAGCAACTGTTTCCGGCCACATCGGTAAGTTCAAAAACAAGTTCAATTATGCCGTCAGAAACCTGATCAAAAACATATTCAAAACATGCAGAACAGTCGGTCTCGGTAAATTTTTTAATTTCCTTTGAGGTTTCTGCAGCCCCGGAAACTTCGTTTCCTTCTGTGTCAAAAGTTAACCGCTCAGTTACCGTAAGACTATCACAGCCGCTGGAATCAGTTCCTTCAAAATAAACCCATACGGATTTTGCAACATGGTGATTTTTAATCCAGTCATAATCTGTTGCGTCACTTTCATAATCACTTAATTTTATAGGGTTTGTGCCGTTAAGTGCATCATCTTTTGTTCGCGCAATATTGAGCGTTTTTATTTCCGGCGGTTCTGTTTCAGTAGAAAGATAGCATTTTGGTTTAATAACTATATCGCTTAAGTCGTCTTTATTAAGAACTGCCTTAACCTTGTACTGGGTAAGCCCCGAATCAAAAGACTGCTTGCTTTCTTCGGTAAAAGTAACCGCATCTTCAATAATCTGACTTAAATCAGAAGAAAAGCATAACCATTTTTTTAAAACTGCATCTTTCTTTTTTGTAAAAGTAATTTCAAGTGTATCGCCTTTTATAAGCGCCGCTTCAGGGGGATAAATGTCACCATAATCAGAAGTATCCACCATTATGCGTACAGAAGTTTTAAATGCTTTTTCATAGGCAATTACGCCGTCAAGCTCTTTTTTTATTGATGAACCGTCAAGAAAATTTTTGCAGCTGATTAAACTGAAACAAAACAGCAATAATAATACTTTTCTCATTTGTTCATGAATTTTATCATATTATTGTAAAAAAACAACACTAAAAAGCCGAAGCGCTTAACTGAAAAGCAGGTTTGAGGGCTTTATTTTTACTTATTCAGACCAGATAGCATACCTGCCAGAAGACAGACGCCTTCAACCATGGCTTTGTGCTCTTCCGGTGCAATTCTCGCATACAGGGAATCCGGAGTGTCACCCGGCAGAACAGGAACCTTTTTCTGAACAAGGATTTTTCCGGTGTCACAGCCCGCGTCAACAAGATGAACTGTACAGCCGGATTCCTTTTCGCCTGCGGCGAGGACCGCCTCATGCACGTTGTGACCCCACATTCCTACCCCGCCAAACTTTGGCAGAAGTGCCGGATGGAGATTTACAATTCTGTTTGAATACTCTGTAATGATTTTTCCTGCAAGAACAGTCAGCCAGCCTGCAAGAACAATCGCGTCACAGCCTGCATTTTTTGCAGCTTCAAGAGCCGCATTACTTACTGCTTCCCGTTTGAATTCTTTAGTTGCCTCCTTTGCCCCTTCTGCACCAAGAACTGCCACCGGAGAAACAATTTTTGTGGGAATGCAAGCATTTGCGGCGCGCTCAAGAGCATAGGCTTTTTTTGTATCTGCAATGACAACTGCAATATGATACGGACAGTCCCCATGAGATTTTTCGTAATCGATAAGAGCCTGGAGGTTTGTTCCGCCCCCGCTGACTAAAACTGCAATTTTCATAAAACTCTGATTCAACTATTCGAGGATTGTAGCTTCGTGGCTGCCTTTGAGTTCTGTTCCCAGGTCTTTTTCGGCTGCTTTTACGTAACCGATTTTGTAAGCCTTCATTACAGGGTGACCGTGCATTACAAATTCAGGGGCTTTTTTGTTAAAGCGCTCGATGATTTTGTCTGCGTCCTTTGCCTTTACTGCAAGAATAAGACCGATACCCATGTTGAATGTTCCCCACATGCCTTCCGGATCTGCTCCGCGGCGTTCCAGTTCAGCAAAGATGGCCGGTTTTTCCCAGCTGTCCTTTTTGATTACGCTTACAAGGTTAGCGCCTTTTTTGTACATGCGCGGAACGTTTTCGTAGAATCCGCCGCCTGTGATATGTACCATACCGTGAACTGATTTTCCGTATTTTGAAAGCACATCCATTACAGGACGAACATAAATGCGTGTCGGTGTGAGAAGAACTTCGCCGATTGTTTTTCCACTGTCGCCGAAGGGTTCATCAAAATTTGTTACGAGCTTGCGTACAAGTGAATATCCGTTTGAGTGACAGCCTGTGGAAGAAAGGCCGATGAGAATGTCGCCGGCTTCGATTTTTTCGCCGGTAATCATCTTCTTTTTATCACCAAAACCTACGCCAAATCCGGCAAGGTCGTATTTTCCTTCATCATAAAAGCCCGGCATTTCTGC
>DLYJ01000231.1:24495-25038 GCA_003447785.1 Treponema sp. | reverse complement strand
AGCAACACAGGCTGTCTGCCATTTTTCGTCCGATACAAAGAGCAGGAGGTCGTTCTTTTCTGCACCGAGTTTTGCGCATACTTCACTTTCTTTTCCGGCATAGAATTTTGAAATTCCGCCTTCAAATGCTCCTTCTGCGTTAACCTTCATCCAGGCAAGTCCCTTTGCGTGGTTGATTTTTGCAACTTCTTCCAGAGCTTCTACCATCTTGCGGCTGTATTTGTCTGCAACGTTTTTAACAACGAGAGCCTTGAGGCCGCTTCGCTTGTGGCGTTCAATACTGTGGTCGGCGTTTGCAGCCCCTGCCTTGAATGCGTTAAAGTCGCTCAAATCTGCCATAAATGCGGCGTCCTGCATCTTAAGGTCAAAGCGCAGGTCAGGTTTGTCGCTGCCGTACAAATCAAAAGCGTCATCCCATGAAATGCGATCAAAATGAGCAGGAAGTTTATAACCCAGAGTTTTGTCAAAAATATAGCCCATCAAACCTTCTGTAGTTTCAAGAACTTCTTCGCGGTTTGTGAATGACATTTCCATATCAATCTG
>DLYJ01000231.1:0-24459 GCA_003447785.1 Treponema sp. | reverse complement strand
CCATATCAATCTGTGTAAATTCAGGTTGGCGGTCGCCGCGGGCATCTTCGTCGCGGTAACAGCGTGCAATCTGGAAGTATTTGTCAAAGCCCGAAACCATCAAAAGCTGTTTGTAAAGCTGCGGACTCTGCGGCAATGAATAAAATTTTCCCGGGTGAACACGGCTCGGAACCAGGTAGTCCCGGGCTCCTTCAGGAGTTGATTTGATAAAGGTTGGAGTTTCGATTTCCAAAAATCCCTGTTTTGTCAGGTATTCCCGGGTTGCAAAGGTAACCTGACTGCGGAGAATGATATTCTTCTGCATAGGTTCGCGGCGCAGATCCAGGTAACGGTACTTTAAGCGCAGATCTTCATTTGCAACAACGAGGGAACCGTCCTTCTGACGAACTTCTTCGATACTGAAAGGAAGTTCCTGGCTTGTTGTAAAGATTTCGATATCATCTGCTTCAACTTCGATTTCGCCTGTAGGCATATCTTTGTTGATATCTTTTTCGCTGCGTGCGGCAACAACACCGTGAACAGCAATACAATATTCACTTTTCAGGGATGAAGCGATTTTTTTAACTTCATCACCGGCCTTTTCGCCGATCATAACCTGCGTAATTCCGTAACGGTCACGCAGTCTGATAAAAACAAGACCACCAAGGTCGCGGGTACGGCTAACCCATCCATTCAATACAACTGTCTTACCTACGTCGCTCTTGCGCAAATCGCCGCAAGTGACTGTTCTTTTTGTGTTTTCCATAATATTTATTGTAATGATAAGACGAGTTTTGAGCAATAAAGGAATTTTTACGGGAGTTCCCCGCCTGCGTCGGGTCGCGCTGCTCCGGGTTCGGTAACCCTCATTGCACGATTGTCGTGCAACTTACGCCCTGCGCATCGCTAACTCAAAATCTCCTTCCCGGCATAATTTTTCGTTAAAAATTGCAGAAATATTGTATCCAAAAACGGCGTGTATTATTTTTTTTGTAAGGTTGTTTTAATTTTGCCATGGGCAAAATTTTATTTCTGGCGTTAAATGCCGGCGCTATACTTTAAGGAGGTATTATTTATGAAAATGACTTTAAAAAAACTGATTACTATTTTTTCTGTAATCTCTCTTATCGCTTTTAGTTTTGCTTCATGTAATTCAAATGACGACAAAAAAACTGAAGCAGAAGACACAACTCTTATTGACGCAAAAGAAGCACTTACAATCCAGACTGTTGTAGCTGCGGACGAAACTTCTATCACCTTACCGTCAAAAGTTACAGGTTTTGATGATGTTTCTGTAACATGGGCTTCTACAAACACTGCTGTTATTACCAGCGACGGAACTGTTACAGCAGAAGAAGGAACTGCAAGCACCAGCGTAACTCTTACAGCGACCCTTACTTACGGCACACAGAAAGAAACAAAAACTTTTACTGTTAGTGTTTATCAGAAAAGCCATGAACTTACAGACGCAGAAATCCTTGATGCAGCCATTGCAAAATTCAATTTTGATTACGACAGCACAAAAGCATACAATGTAATAGATGTGCCAGAGACAATCGCTGTATCTTCAAAAACAGTTACGGTCGCTTATGATTCATCTAATACAGAAGCTGTAAAATACGACAGTGACAAAGTTTATATTTACGGCGGTTTTACAGCAGCATCTGCAACAGTTACGGCAACATTTTCCTATAACGGAATCACAAAAACTGTAACAGAAGACCTTACAATTCCTGCAATTACAGAACTCAAGTTTATTGATGATACAGACGCAGACACAAAGGTTACATCTTCCGTAAAATTCAATTCTTCTTCAAAGGGAATATATAACGAAGTTAAAGAAGCAAAAACCGAAGACGGCAAAGATTCAATTGACAAAACTGAATTTAACTATGTTTTAAATGCAGCTTCCAGCCAGATTACAATTACTGCCACAAAAATTTACAACGAAGATGAAGAAAAAATGATGACCATTGACCAGATGGTTTCTTATTATTCAAAATCTACAAAACAAGCATATAAAAATATGATTGACGCCATAAAAACTCTGGAATCAGAACCGACTTACGAAAATCTGTATGAAGCAACACTCGCATTCAATTCTGACAAATACGACCGCTCTACTTACACTTACGAAGTCTGGCTTTCTGAACAGACCCGCAAAGATGAAAACGGGGAAAAAATAGCATACAGCGCAGACGACTCGGCAGAAATTCAGGCATCAGAAGCGAATAAGGCAGTAGCTCTTATTAAATTGATTTTTGGAATTGATGATGTAAATGTAACATACGACAGTTTCCTTGAATCATTCTATGCACTTGTAGAACTCCAGATTGAATATTCACTTTATTCAGAAATTCCGGACAACACAATCTACGGTTACGAAGTTATATACAGCACAGACTACGACACTTACCCGACCGGTGTATGGTTTAAAGAACTCAGAGCAGTTTATGATTCTGCAAAACCATGGTACAAACAGGTAGGTAAATGGTATGACGAAACAAATAAGTATTCTATGGGTCTTACAGAATTTGAATGGGGCGACGACGAATACGAACTGAGCAACGGTGAATGGAACGAAGACTTTACAGAATTTACTGTAGAAGCAGAAGACGAAACTGACATTACATTCAATGTAACTGACAACGGTAACGGCACTCTTACTGTAACAGACGGCACTGTAACAAAAACACTTACTTTTACAGGCTCTGACCTCTCTGACGATGACGACGATTAATTGAGTAATTAAAAAAAATGGCGCTTGAGAGCATTTTTATTCTGCCCTCAAGCACCTGTTTTTTTTGCCCTACCCCACTTTCCTTTTTTCTGATAGAATCTCTTTCAAAACACGCACAGCGTATTAACAGGAGACCATAAAATGAAAATCGCATTGATTAACGAAAATTCACAGGCTGCAAAAAACGCAGTAATTTTTAATGCACTCAAAAAAGTTGCCGACAGACACGGATTTGAAGTTGTAAACTACGGAATGTACAGCGCTGACGATAAAGCTCAGTTGACATATGTTCAGAACGGAATTCTGGCAGCAACACTTTTAAACTCAAAGGCAGCTGACTACGTTGTAACAGGCTGTGGAACAGGCGAAGGCGCAATGCTCGCCCTTAACAGCTTTCCAGGCGTAATCTGCGGACACATTGCAACTCCACTGGATGCATACACATTTGCACAGATTAACGACGGAAACGCAATTTCGATTCCATTCGCCCTGGGTTTTGGCTGGGGCGGTGACTTAAACCTCGAATACATTTTTGAAAAACTTTTCTGCGAACCAAGCGGACAGGGTTATCCGCGGGAACGTGCAGTTCCGGAACAGCGCAACAAGAAAATCCTTGACGGTGTAAGGGAAGCAGCATTCAAGCCGTTTACAGAAATCCTTACATCCCTGGACAAGGACCTTGTTAAGGGCGCATTTGCAGGAGAAAAATTTGCAGAACTCTTCTTCAAGGACTGCAAGGACGCAAAAATTGCAGAAACTGTTAAAAGCTTACTGTAATTTTTTTCCGCCTTTGACAAGAAGGCCTATAACTTTGGCTGCGGTGAGGTAAATATCCATCTCACCGTACTGCCAGATTCTTTTACTGCATGCAGCACATCTAAAAATCGCCCGCCTGCCGTCACCCATATCAACCGGAGTACAGAAAAATGCATGAACGTGCTGTTCTTCAAGAGCGTCCATAATCTCAGGCTGATTTGAAGTTTTTAATGAATCCAGGTTATTTACGTAAAACAAATCCGAGTTCAGCGAAAAATAGTTTTTTACCAGCTCCAAATCAAGGGGCTTAAATTCCTTGAATTTTGCAAGATTGTGAGTTTTTTCAAAAGCAAAACAATCTTCAATCTGAAGGGCAATGTGATCCACCATGTAATAGGAACTCAAAAAATTGAATAACATTTGAATTCCATCCGAAAGTTTTTCTGTCTGCGTCAAATCCCTGAACACGGTGGAATGCAGATACATGGAACTCAATGTTTTTTCCCGTTCAGTTTTGAGGACGATATTTGCGTGTTTTTCAGGAAGGTAAATGATAAAGCAGTTACGGCCCTTCATTTTGCCGCGGTACAATGCCTTATCAGCAGTATCTATGAGATTTTCGTAATTTTCAGCATTTTCCGGGAACCTGGCTACACCCTGAGTTACCGTTACAAAGAGCCCCGGAACAACGGAGATTTCTTTTGAACTGAGTGCGTCGCCAATTTTTTTACAGTTTTTCCAGACTTCATCGTATTCAACAATGTCGGGGTAAACAATAATAAATTCATCGCCGCCAAAACGGCCGACAGTACCTGCGTCACCCACAGCATGATGAATGCGTGCGGCAAATTCCTTGAGAACTTTGTCACCTGTGAGATGTCCGTAACTGTCATTTACGTATTTAAAATTGTCGATATCCACAAGCGCAACGGTAAAAGGAACCCCGCCGGATACAAGAAAGTTTATGTATTCAACAAGAACTTCCCTGTTGTATACCTGAGTAAGGTTGTCGCGCGAGCCGGTTTTTCCAAATAAAAATTCAATCCCCATTTTTCTAAATTATATCACGCAAAAAATCAGATGACAAAATAATTTGCTATATAAGAGTATTGAAATTACTTGAATGTAACGCAGAACCCGTTAACTTTCTTGCTTTCGTAAACACCGCTGTCGATGAGTTTGTACATTTCGCTAAAGTCTTCCTTCTGTCCGTCAGGAATAATTGTCGCACCTACGCTGGCGCAGATGTCCCTGTCACCAAGTTCCGGAATATCAATGTCCAGGAGATAATCTTCAAAGCGCTTGAGAATTTTCTTTGCGTTTCTGTCAGTCTGAACTTTCGGCGCATACGCACTGAATTCATCACCGCCCAGACGGAACACGATGTCTCCGTCACGGAAGGCCCGTTTAAGACAGTCGCCCACAGCAATAATTACCTTATCGCCTGTTTCGTGGCCGTAGTTATCGTTAATGGATTTAAACTTATCAACGTCAAGAAGAATGAAAAGCCCGCCCTTGCCTGCCTTGAGGGCTTCGGTAATCTTTCGTTCGCCGCTTCCACGGTTTAAAAGGCCTGTCATCAAATCGGTTTCTGACATTGCAATAAGGGTTTCCCGCTCTCTTGCCGCCTGAACCACGTCGTCGATATTTTTAAAACCTGCGATAATCGCTTTGTTTTCCAGCAGCATGAACTTGAACTGATAAAAGTGAACTTCACCTTCGTCCAGTATGCGGAAGCTGGATTCATATTCATTTTTAACCGAAAGCTTTTTTATTATATTGTCCAGATCCATGCACTGCTGCATATATTCAACATCTTCCGAATATACACGGTCCTTAATGTACTGGTTTTTAAGTCCCTCATAGGGAACAATTTCAGGCTCGGTTGCAGAAAGTCCCTTTGTTACATAGCCTGTAAGCTTTAAAACTTCTGCCGTACGGTTAACCGGGTCAATCCTGAATACGTTTTTGTAATCGCGGCTCAAGGCTTCAAACATGACCAGCTGTTCCCTTGCAGCCTCTTCCGCTTCATCTCTAAGGTGGTCATATTCTTTCTGAAGGCGTTCTGCCACATTCTTTTCCTGTTCAATCAAAAGCTTGGAATTTCGTCTGTTCAGCGAAATCAAAGTGATGAACAAAAACAGAAGGGAGAGTACAGTGATAATAATTTGAATTCGGTTACGATCCAAGATTCTAGAAGTAATTGAATTAATCTGGCGCGAAATTACATTGTTGTAAACCAGTATTGTCAAAACCCAGTTGGATTTATCAACCGGGGCATAATAAACATAAGCATCGATTCCATGATACTGAATATTTACGTGGCCCGACTTTCCAAAATCAAAGTCGTTTTTAATTTTACGAACATCTTTTCCTTCTTCGAGTTTTGCTTCCCGCATTACGTCAAGAAAGTTCTTTCCGCTTTCAAAATTGCCAAAATCAGTGTTGGTTAAACATTCACCGTTTTTATAGTAAACGTTGCAGTAAGTTTCCATTCCTTCGGTGTGCAGGGTCATGGATTTGACCATTCTGTCGATATTCACCTGAACAAAACATACCTTGAGCTTTTTGCCCATGAACGACATATTGTTTACCGGAAGTGCAAGAATTACCTGTTTTTCGGCACCGTAGAGATTGATTGTGCTCAAAACCGGTTTTTCAAGATTGCCCTGCAAAAACGGATAACGGCTCAAACCGCTTACCGTACTGTGCTCATTGTAAACAATGCCGTTTTCGTCAACAAAACTAAATGTTTCGATTCCGTAAAGTTTTCTGAGTTTACCAAGATATTTTCTGAGAGATTTTTTATCTTTTAAGTCGTCTTTTGTAATTACCTGGAGAGCGTTACCGATGTAGTGATAGTTTCGTTCTATTTCGTCAGTAATGAATTGAACACGGCGATTTGCAAGCTCTTCCACATAGAATTCACTTACGCGGCCTACCGCATCGGCTGTACCACGACCGGCACTGTTTGTAACCCACACAGTTGTAACTGCAAGTACAAGAATTACAAGAATTCCCCCTAAAACCGCAATATAGCGAACTTTGGAAAGCTTGGAGATGATTTTCTTTAAAGTACTATCGTCTGATTCTTCTATTAGCATCGTTACTAAGTTCTCCATAAAGCATAAGTAGCATCAAAGAGGCATCGGCCTGGTAAATCACAGTTGTACTTTCTTCAGTTTTTTCCGGGTAGCCTTCTCCTGGTTTTACGCCGTCCGCAATTTTTACAGCAACCTGCATTGTATCAAACCCGATTGAATAACAATCCTGAACACCAAGGGAATAAATGATTCCGTCACGCAAATATCTGAGGGCTTCCTGATCGTGGTCCATTCCGACGATTATAATATCACCGATTTTTTTTGAATCTACAACGGCTCTTGCAGCACCAACCGGGTTGCTCATATCACAGCCGATGATTCCTGCAAGGTTCGGATATTTTTTTATAAAGCCAAGAGTGAGTGCGTAGGCACTATCAATGTCGTCTTCGTCAAATCCGATTTCTACAACCTTCATGTCACGGTATTTTGAAATTACATCCTGTGCACCGCGGGCACGCTGTTCGTGGCACGGAGCCCCGTCATTACCCACAAGAAGTGCAACTTCACCCTTGTAGTCAAGGCGCTTGCAGAGAGTTTCGGCCAGAGTGCAGCCGTCTTCATAGTTGTGTGTGTTTCCCACGTATGCAATCCGGTTACAGCCGTCTTCCTTGCTTGAATCCGAACTTGAAAAGGTCATAACCTTTTGTCCGGTTTTAAGAATTTCGTTGATTACAGGTGTGATTACCTTTATGTCGCAGACATCAACACCGATAACGTCGTATTCGCCTGAGGCAGCGGCCCTGCGGATTCTGTCCGCCTGGTCCTGTGCGGATACTTTAACCGGAGCCAGATAATCGTAAGTGATTTGAATTCCGCGGTCTTCAAACTGGTTAACCGCATCTTCTACGCCCATTGCAACGGCGTCCCACCATGAGTGGTTGATTTTGTATGTAAAGTAAAAGTTGTAGCTTGTCTTTTTTGGTTTGTAGGAATCAAGTTCGTGCTTGAAGTTTACGGCATTTCCGGCGGTTGCATAAAAGCCCGGCGGTTCGACTGCATCGGTTGGAGGCAGGGGAGATTTTGAACTTTTTTTGTCGTCACAGGCACTGAATAAAGCAAGCGTCGAAAATAATGTTAAATAAAAAACTGAATTCTTAAATCTCTTTTTTAACATAACAGTCTCTTTTAAAACTATATTACGCAAATCGTAAAAATTCAACAAATTTACTTTGCAGGGGCAAAATTAAACTGAATTTTTCGCCTCCTGTCATGGGTCTCAACTGCCAGAGAACATGTGTTCGATAAAGATTTTTAAGCCCATGCCTGTAAGGATTATGCCTCCCAGCAGCTGGGCTTTGTCTTTTAAGAGATCGCCGGATTTTTTGCCGATGAAGGCTGCGGCAAAGGAAAGTGTAAAGGTTGTACAACCGATTATTGCGGAATCTGAAAAGATGCTGCCTCCAAAGGCAGACAGGCTGATTCCCACGGCCAGAGCGTCAATGCTTGTTGCAATTCCCTGGATTAAAAGCGGTACAAAAGGAACAGCGCCGGTTTTTTGACCTGCGTTTTCTGAGGAAGCTGTGTCGGATTCAATTTTTCCGGCTTTCCTTTCTTTTACGGCTTCGATTATCATTTTGATTCCGAGAAAGCCCAGCAAAATCAGGGCAAGCCAGTGGTCAATTTTTTTTATGTGAACGTAAAAAAGTGAACCTGCAAAAAAGCCTGCAACAGGCATTAAAAACTGAAAGAACCCGAAACAAAAACCGCATTTTACGGCTGTATCAAAAGTTGATTTTCTGTAAATCATTCCGTTTGTGACGCTGATTGCAAAAGCGTCCATGGAAAGGGCCACGCCCAGAAGAACTACATCTAAAAATGACATTTATTTTTCTCCGATTCTAAAGATCCTGAACAAATTGAATTACAATTTTTGCAAGCAGCATCAGCGCTACAATTGCCAGAACAGGTTTGATGAATTTTGAGCCTTTTTTTATTGCAATTTGTGAACCGGCAAGGTTTCCCGCCACTGCACATAAAATACATGGAACTGCGATTTTATATTCGATTTTACCTGCCATTGCATACGCAACTGCGCTGGACAAATTGCTTGCCCAGTTGATTACCTTTGTTGTACCGGTGGCATGAACCATGTCCAGTTTTTCAAAATAAACAAAAGCAAGAATCAAAAACATTCCGCAACCCGGTCCAAAAAAACCGTCGTAAATTCCTAAGATAAATGCAATTAAAAACGACAGCGGAACTGCGATTTTCCATGAAATTTTTATGTCCTGCTCAGGTGCGTTTCCAAAACCGCGGTTAAAAAACATCAAAACTGCAACAACAAGCAGGATTATAATCAGACAGAGTTCGAGGGCGTGTGCTGACATAATCAGGGCCAGTTTTGTTCCGATCAGTGCCCCTGCAATCGAGCCCAGAATTCCACCGGGTGCAAGGTCAAGGCGCACGCAGCCGGAACGCAGGTAATTTATACTGGCAGAAGACGTGCCGAAAGCCATTACAAATTTATTTGTTCCGTATGCGGTGTGTACCGGGAGTCCTGCTGCCATGTAGGCCGGCAGTGCAATAATTCCGCCGCCACCTGCTATTGAATCAATTAAACATGCCAGAAAAATCAGAGGACAAACTATTAATAAAGTTATTCCTAATGAATATGTCATAAACTCTGACGTTTTATCTCGTATAATAAGACGCCTGCCGCAACCGACACGTTCAAACTGTCGATTTTGCCACAGGTAGGGATCGATACAATTGAATCACACTGCTCTTCCAGAAGACGTGCGATTCCGGTGCCTTCGCTTCCCATAACGATGACTGTCTTTTTTTCAAACTGAATTTTTTGAATGCTTTGTCCGCCCGCATCAGCTCCATATACCCAGAAACCGGCTTCCTTTAACTGCTGAACTGCACGGACAAGGTTTGTAACTACACTGACAGGAACCCAAGAGCTTGAGCCTGCACTTGAACGGGCAATAATTTCGTTTTCTTCAAAATCATTTGCTCCGCGGCGGGCAGGCATTATAACCAAGCTTGCTCCAAACTGGTCGCATGAGCGGATAATTGCGCCAACGTTATGCGGGTCTGTTATTGAATCCAGAACGATGACTGTCTGACGGCTTTCTTCATCAAGGCCGGAAAGCCACTGGTCAAAATCAATCCGGTTTTCGCTTTTTTGTTTATCGCCTGCAGCGACAAGGACGATTCCACGGTGGTCACGGGCAACGGCAGGCAGACTCTGAACCAGACTGTCCAGAGCCCGGTTGTCCACCTGTGAGGCAGGAATATTTGCCTTTTTGGCAAGTTCGAGGATTTTTTTTACACGGGGCCCCGCCTTGCTATATTGAATCGAAAGTCCGTCTGCACTCTTATTCTGTTCTGCGCGGCGAACCCTTTCTTCAACTGCATGAAAGCCCGTAATAATCTGTGACATCTGGTGTACCGTCCGGTCAGTATTATCTACCGCAGCATTTCTTGTATTTAAGTCCGCTTCCGCAAGGACACGGATCATTGCGTCCGATTTTTGCGCCTTCGCGGACAACTGTCATCGGCTTTACATCGCCTACTTCGTAGAGCCATGTGCCGTTAATTTTCTTAAAGTAAGCATTTTCGTGATGGATATCACGGATTCCGCGCTTGTCTGTGTAGGTAGCTTCAAATTCAACAAAGCCTTCTTCGTCTTTTTCCGTACCTTTTTCTGTGCGCAGAATCTTAAGTCCGTGCCATGTAGACTCTTTTGACCACTGTTCAGTAGCCTTGCGGTCGATTTCGGCGATTTTTTCGCCTTCTTCGCATGAGTTAATGATAAAGTCAATTTCGTGAGCTACATAAGATGAGTAGCGGGCACGCATAAGGGCTTCTGCTGTAGCAGCTTTAACAGTTCCTTTGATAACAGGTTCGCAGCATTCGCCGTAAGTACGTCCAGAACCACATGGACAAAGTTCAGTTTTCTTCATATTTGATTTTCCTTGTCCGAAAAGTATACGAAAACAGGACGATATTTTCAAGCAATGCAAATTGAATCCAATCGCGCACCAAATAGAATCATTTACAGATTCTTCATTTTCATCTTTCTGCCTCCTACGCCGCACTGTAAACTGACTTCAAATAATCAAAAATACTCTGTCTGTATTTATCAAAATCATTCATACAGTTATCAGGTAATTCTGCCCACAATGTATTTCTGATTTCATTTTGAATTGTAGCTATGGTTGCTTCTTTATCAAATGGGCTATCCATTTCAGCGAGCATATCTTTAATTTTTTTCAGAAGTGCTTTTGATAATTCCTTTATTTCCTTGATATCTTGCTTACTTAGATTATCTTTGAAAAGCATATCATAAATCGTGAGCTCTTCGTCATTATCAAAGCCTTCGCGAACATAACGTTTCTGTTCTTCGTTCATGTCGTTTACGGTTTGAAGCAGTTCATTAAAGACTTGTTCGATTACAGCCTTATCCTGGCTTCGGTTATATTCTTCAATAACTTCAAGATAATGCTTGTAGAAGTCAATTCTATTAGGATTTGTTTTTAACATAGCAGCCAGACGTTGTGCAACAAGCTGACTTATATCATTTATAACTAGTTTCTGATTTTTAATTTTTGCGAACTCAATGCTAAGTTTATCAAAGTCGATATTGCTTATATCAATTGTTGCATTTGGTTCTTTTGCATCATCTGGTGTTTCTTCTGTAGAAATATATTCATTTACAATTTCTTCCAGACCTTTCATGATGTCATCAACATCTACAGGAGGCTTAGCTTTTGTAAGCTGACGATAAATTGCTTCTAGTGCATCATGCTGCTCTTTAAGCTCCTGTGTAATTTCAGAACGAACTGCATATTTATAAAGCCGGAAGAACTCTCCTGCTTTTGTGCAGAATTCCTTTTTTACTTCATCAGGAGCCGCAACACTGTTTGCGCCAGTCTGAATCATCTTTATTCGAGCAAAGCCTTTTGAGTTAATCAAATCATTAATTTCAAAACCGTGCTGTTTCAAATATTCAATTGTAAGAGCTGCATCTTCGTAAATGGCAGCAACGAGTTTATCTCGATCAATCGTTACTTTGTGACCATTACCTGCATTGCCTTTTCCGCTTGTCGTATAATCAACAAGAGCTTTCTCAAGTGCAGTAACAATTCCAATATAGTCTTCAATAAGACCATTTTCTTTTCCGTCATTTACGCGGTTTGCTCGTGCAATTGTCTGCATAAGTGTATGTGCCTGTAACGGTTTATCAAGATACAAAACAGAAAGTGATGGACAGTCAAAACCTGTAAGCCACATAGCACAAACAAATACAACACGGAATGGATTGTTTTCATCTTTGAATTCTTTATCTAGTTCGCGGTCCATCATCTTTTTGCGATGAGGAATAATATCTATGTTGTGTTTCTGGAAGTATTCAATTTCGCCTTGTTCCTGGCTGATTACTACACACATTTCTGTTGATTTCATCCAGTCAATTTTTATCTGCAAATCCTGGAGTTCCTGATCAGAATCAAGTGTTGCTGCCTTTGCTTCAAGTTCTGTGATTTTTTCCTTCCAGTATTTCTGGCAGAGTTCCAACATTTGAACACTTGTAAGACGGTCTACAGAAACAAACATAGCTTTTCCTGTCTGCCATACTTCTGAATAATGATTTACAAAATCATGTGCAATCTTATCAAGACGTTTTGGATTACGAATTATATGAAGTTCCTGCTTGATGAGATTTTCAACCTTAGCACGTTTTTCTTCATCATCAATCTGTTCAATAGCTTCAAGAAGTCTTTCGTTGATTTCTGGATTATCAAGAACAAGTTTTTCACCACGATTTTCATAATAAAGAGGAACAGTTGCATGATCATCAACGGCACGTTTAAAGTCGTAGATAGAAACGTAATCACCAAAAGTTCGCTGAGTGATGTTATCAAAACTAAAGAGCGGCGTTCCTGTAAAACCAATGCGGCTTGCTTCCGGTAAAAGCTTACACATATTGTTTGCATAAACTCCGTTCTGACTGCGGTGCGCCTCATCACTGATTAAAAGAATATCGTAATCTGTATGAATTGGCTTTTCATCCGGCTGATTAAACTTCTGAATTAGAGAGAAAATGTAAGAAGGATTTCCTTTAAGTTTTGTAATCAAATCTGAACCACTGGAAGCAATATACTTTCCGGCTTTTACATTACCAAGACAACCACAGGCTTCAAAAGTTCCGCTAATTTGTTTGTTAAGTTCCGTGCGGTCTGTAAGAATGACAATTGTCGGTGAGCCTTCGAGCTTACGGTGAATCTTTTGTGAAAGGAAAACCATTGAATAACTTTTTCCGGAACCCTGTGTGTGCCAGAAAACACCAAGTTTTCCATTTTTGAATTTGCGTGCTTTGTAATTTTCGAATGCCTGATTAACACCAAGGAACTGATGGTTTCTTGCAAGAATCTTTACAGCTTTTCCATTTGAATGATCAAAGAGAATGAAGTTCTCAAACAAGTCTATAAAGTTCTTTTTATCGCAGATACCTAGCAGCATTGTTTCAAAAGCAACAGAACCTTCTTCATCATCTTCGCTAAGACGTTTCCATTCGTGGAAAAACTTAAACTTAGAGCCCAGAGTTCCAACCTTTGCTTCCGGACCGTTTGCAAACATTATAAATGCGTTGTAGTAAAAAAGCTGAGGAATTGTATCCTGATAATCTTTGTAATTGTCATTATAGGCATTTTCTACAGGAATATCATCGCGTTTGAGTTCTACAAATAAAAGAGGAATACCATTTACAAAACCAACAATATCAGCGCGGCGGTGGTAAACTTCTCCCCAGATTTTCATTTCCTGAACTGCAAGAAAATCATTTTCTTCCGGATGATTAAAATCAAAAAGCTGAGCCTTACGTTTTACATAGTTTCCGTTATCATCCTGAACATCAACTTCAATTCCTTCTTTGAAAAAGTTATAGTTCTTTTCGTTTGTCTGAATTGCAGAATCAGAAGAGATTTTTGTATTAAGGATTTTTAAGACCTGCCCAAAAATATCATCCGTCATCCAGTCATTAAACTTGAATACAGCTTCTTTGAGATAACGAGTCAAAAGAATTTCTTTATATGATTTACGACCAATAGATTTGGGATTTTTCAAATCCTGAGAAGAATCATCATCGAGCACTTCATCATTATAGGCATAGAAAGTTCGCCACTTGAGAGTGTCTCGTAAGAGTTCGATTGCACTGTTTTGAACAAGCTCGTTTTCGCTGTATTCGTAACTCATTTTTAATCTTCTTCTCCTAAAAGCCTTCTTCGTTCTTCTTGTAATTCTTCATGACCGAGTTCAAATCTAGAAGTTTCTAATTCATCATCATCAAGTTCTGTAATTAATTTAATTGAAGGTAAATTTTGTAATAATCCTAATTTATAAACAGGGATTCCCAAATTAAAAAGATTTTGTATGAAATCTTTATATTCTGCATTTCTTGCAATATTATATCCTAAAATAACAGCTTCAACATCCTCAGGATCGAAATCTAAATATGTTGAATTATTACTTGGGGTTGAGATTTTGTTCCAGCATAATAATCTATATTCATCTTCTGATTCCCAATCCTTATCTTTCGACATATAATTAGTCTTATAATTTTCCATGAGATAATTCTGGACGGTTTTCTTTATATCAATATCAGATGCATGGTTTGGAATTATAACATCTGTATTGTAACAAAATGAACCTGCTATCATATTATCAAGAAAATTGCCATATGTAATAGATTTATATTTTATGTTGTATTCTCTGCTTAGTTGGTTAAATTTGCTGATAATATTATTATTAAAAACTATACAAACTCCAGCATTATCACTTGACTTATTACTACCATATAACGCCCACATCTTAGGCTTAAAGAAAGGAGGCCTATTATTCTGTTCTGCTTCTAACACTTCAGAAGCTGCGTCAAAATCATAATCACCTTTAACAAAACAAGTCATTTTCAAGATAGAATTTAAATAAACATTTAATTCTAAATTATAGTTATCTGTTTCAATAAGATTAAATTCTTCATTTGTTGCATTCAATGTCTTAATCTCGACAGGATCATTGGAATCTGAAATTTTTCCTAATTTTAATTGCATATTTTGGAAAATATAATTGTATGATGTATCAAAATTTCTGAATTGACAATAAATATCCATATTTAATCCTCCTTTGTATATTATGTACTTAATATATAAAATCTCCATTCATTAATTTTGGCAAAAGTTTGTCGCGGGAAGATTGTAGTATCTTAATTTGTTCCTTTAGCACTTCCATTTTCTTTATGAGAGGATTGACGATAGAGGAAAATTTTATCATTAAGTCCTCTGTTGGAACGAGAATTATGATTCGTCGTAAACCTTCATTTGTTAATGATACTTGCGTTGCTCCTGTTGCATATCTGTTTTTTTCTTGATTAAAAAAATCTGACGCAATTGTTGTAAAAATAAAACCAAAGTATTTATCTTCAGATTTAAAACCCGCAAAACCAGATGAAATTATACTGTTTTGGGCTAGACTCTCTGATCTCCCATAACAACATAATATTTTATACGAATTACTCATTCTTGCAAACCAAACAGATTTCTCAGCAGGTTGTACAGATGCTCGTGATGGTCGCTTGGAATATGTTACTTTTTCACCAATTCCATCTAAACTAGTTCCATTAACATCAGCTGTTGCATAATATGTTTTTTCTCCTTCAAATTTCTGAACAGCTGGATTTATCTGTTTAAAATATTCAAACGAAAGTACAGAACCTTTCTTCCATCCCTCTGGTACACCATCAACAATCTTCACATTTTCATGGCCGGGGAAGTTGAGTTTTACAAACCATTCTTTGTAGAGCTTCTGTGCTGCTTCTTCCAAAAGTTTTATCTGCTTGCGGTTGTTTTCTATGAGGTCATCGTATGCAGAAAGAATTCCAGCGATTTTTTGTTGGGTTTCTAGTGGAGGAAGGGAAACAGGCAAATTATTAATAATTGGAATATTTACGTGTGCAACAGTTGCCCCTGTCGCTCTTCCAAGCAATTCGTTTTGCTGCTGCGGTGCTAATAAATAATAAACAAGAAAATCAGGACATACTTTTTCTGGATTTGGACGAATTAAAACAGTTCTCTGTCCTAAAGCTAAAGGTTCCATATTTTCTTTTATAATTGCTATGTTACCAGCAGGAGCTTCTCTTGCAAGAATTAAATCATTTACAGTTGGTGTAATTCTTGCACAACGTTTTTTATATGCAGCTTCCGAAATGCGATGAACACCTTCAAGATTAAATCTTCCTTTACCAATGTTAGGTGTACGTACTAAAGCATATCCAGAGCCTTCATCAGGTGCAGTCGAATGAGGACAATCTACAATATTCAAGCATACTTCACTTAGTTTCATTAGTTACCTTTTAATTCCAAATACTTTTTCTTCCATGCCCGAGAAGGTTTTTTGCAAATATGATCTTCAGATGCAAATGCACAAACATTTTGTAAATAATTATTTGAACAAATATTTGGATTATTTGCTCTGCATCCAAAAGTCTGTTCTTCAGTATCCAATTCATTCAAAGGTGCATTTAATGGGATTTTTAATTCTTTTTCAGTCATTTACTTTCCTTCCGTCAGAAGCTTTCTGTCTTCAACATTTTCCAGAACCTTCATCTGCTGGATAGCGATTTTGTTCAATTTTTCCAAACGTTCGCTTTGTGGCATTCCGTCATTTATAAATACCGCATTCAAATTTTCCATATTACTAAGACAAATCAGCTGATTTATTGTTGCATAATCGCGAATGTTTCCTTTTAAGTCTGGATTTGCTTCTCGCCACTGTTTTGCGGTAACACCAAACATAGCTACGTTTAGCATATCTGCTTCATCTGCATAAACAAAAGATTTTTGAGCGGGTATAAGCTCCGGCGGAATAAGATTCTGCTTTATAGCATCTGTGTGAATACGATAATTGATTTTTGCAAGTTCACGCTTTGCACTCCAGCCAAGCTGTTTTTGTTCTTCTTCCTTTAGGCGCTGGAATTCTTCAATCAAATATAACTTAAAGGGTACACTAATAGCTGATCCAAATTCAAACGCAATATCTTTATGGGCATAGGTGCCACCGTAACGCCCTTTTTTTACAATGATTCCAATTGCATTTGTTTTTTCTATCCATTCACTACAACTTAGAACAAATGTTGGAAGACCTGCTTCTTTTCTAAAGTGGTCAAATTCGACCACTTTAAAATCTGGATTATGAATCATCTCCCAGGTTCCAAGAAATTCTATTGTATATCGGTTACGAAGCCAGTTTTTAATAACATCTGCGGCGCGAGCTTCATTCTCTTTTGCTCCTGCCATATCGGTAAGACTTATGTAATCACGTTCTTCAAATGAAACAACGGTAATTTCTGTGTTCTGTACATTAATTTTTGCCATTTTATGCCTCCAATCCAAGTTCTTTAAAATTTGCATTGATTGTCGCCATCAAATCATTGCTTTCGTTTTGAAGATTGTTCAATTCAGTGTGAATCTCTTTCATACGTTCTTCAAAGTTTTCATCGTCTTCTTGAATTTCTGCAACACCAACATAGGCTCCTGGTGTAAGAGAGTAATTCTTTTCTGCAATTTCTGCGCGTGTGGCAATTTTACAAAGGCCGGCAACATCAGTATAAGATCCGTCGCCGAATTTCTCTGTGAGCCACAAAACATCTTTTACGATGACAATGACTTCGTTTATTTCATCCTGGAATTTCTGGAATGTTGCTGTCATTGTCTTTTTCTGGCGTTTTGCTTCGTTAGCAGATTTTTTATCGCCAGCTTTTAATGCTTCATCTGCTTTTCGGTCAAGCTCTGATTCCTGAAGTTTTTGTTCTGACTGAATGTTTGAAAGTTCTTTTTCAAGAGCTATTTTTACATCAGTAAAATCTTTTGGTTCCTTACATTTGCAGAGAGTAAACGCCATTTCACGTCCATTATATTGGTCTGCGATTTCATGGAAGTATTTACAGTAATCATTGATTACGGCTTTATATTTTTCTGTTTCGCCGCGATAAAGATGAACTATAGAAGTCAGATTTTTAATCTGCCATTTTGTCCATTCATTCAAGTTTCGGTCAATTACAGTAAAGTAATTTCTGGCATCTATAAAAAGAACTTTGTCTTTTAATTCATCTTTCTTGCCTTTGTCAAAGAACCAAAGTGTACAAGGAAGACTAAGAGTGTAGAAGAAGTTATTTCCAACGCTTAGAATTACATCTACATCGCCAGTTTCAACAAGCTTGGAACGAATGTCTCGGTCAGCGTGCTGGCTGTCGGTTGCAGACGAGGCCATAACAAATCCTGCCCGACCTGTTTCGTTCAGATATGCGTAGAAATAACTTATCCAAAGATAGTTTGCGTTTCCGATTTCTTTTGTTTTTTCATTGTAACCAGGAAGTCCGAACGGAAGACGCCCTGCATTAAGGGCAGCTTCGTATTTTACTTTGTTTACGTTGAATGGCGGATTTGCCATAACATAATCACACTTGCCTTCAAGTTTATGATAATCATTATAGAAGGAATTAGCTTCATCTCCGCTGATGATTTTCGCATTGAGTCCGTGAACCGCCATGTTCATTTTACAAAGCTTAGCATTGAACTCAACTTTTTCCTGACCAAAGAAGGTAAGTTTGTCGCTGGCATTGATTCCGTCAGAGGCTGTGCCGCCGGCATTTACAAAATCACCAGAACTAACGAACATACCACCAGAACCACAGGCAGGATCAAGAATCTTTCCGTGAGTTGGCTGAATGATGTTTACAATCATTCGAACCAAAGACTTTGGAGTGAAGAAAACTCCATCATCACTAGCGATATTTTTTGCAAACTTGTTCAAGAAATATTCATAAATACGACCGATAACATCGTCTTTAATTTCATTGAGTGCATCATTATTGAAAAGGCGGAGCAGGTCTTTAAGTAAGTCATTCTTAAAAATTGTCTGATAGTTTTTTGGAAGAATACCGGAAAGGTCAGGACATTCTTTTTCAATGGCTTCCATTGCCTTATCTACGGCTTCTCCAAGATTCTTTTCTTTTGGAAGATTTAAAAGGTAATCATAGCGTGCATTTTCTGGAAGGAAGATAGCACTCTTCTGTTTAAAATCACTTGATTCAACAGGGAGTTTTACTCCGTTACGGCTTGGACGATCTTTTAGGATTTCTGCTTCTACATACTTAAAACGAGTAAATGCATAGCGAAGATAAATGAGTCCAAGCACCGGCATACAGTATTCCTGTGAACTGAGCTTTGAACCTTCGCGGAGAGCATCTGCACTTTCCCAGAGATCGTCTTCTAGTGATTTTATGTTGTTTTGTGACATGTGTCTTTATTTCCTTTTTTCTTCTTTAGTTCTATTGTAACATATTACGGGAGAGTTTTATATATCAATCAAATCTAGATCCCCCCCTCTCCGGCCATGCCAGGATTGAATTAAGATAACTTTCAATTCATTCATTTGACCTAATCTGGCTCTGTTGATAAAATAAAAGGGATGGACGTTTTCTTAGGTATATCCGCTTCGGGCGGTATCGGCATTGGAAAAGCCTTTGTTATTCCAGATGCCGTTGAACGCATAATTCCAAAGTCACAGATTCAGAAAGATCAGCACGAAAGCCAGTGGAAGCGCTTTCAAAAGTCCATTCAAAATGTGTCCATCGGTATTTCAAAAGACCTTTTACAGGTAAAAGACAATCCGGTTCAAAAGGGTATTTTTGAAACCTACGTTCTCATGCTCAACGACCCTGAATTTTTAGCCGACGTTGAACGCACATTTTTTGCAGGCAGCATGCCTATTGAATTTGTACTTAATCAAAAAACAGAAGAATATGCCGACAAACTCCGCTCCAGCGGAAACGATTATCTTGCCGAACGCGCACAGGACATCTGCGACGTTTTTGGCCGCGTTCTTGACGATCTGCTGAACTATCATCCATTCAACATAGAAACAGTTCCTGACGGAAGCGTAATCGTTGCCCGCTCAATGAGCCCCAGCGACACAATCATTCTTTCAAAAAGAAAAATTGCAGGCCTTGCCCTCACGGAAGGTGGCGTTTCAAGTCATGTAGGCATTCTTGCACGCAACTATGGAATTCCTGCCGTATTTGCCCTGGAAAAAATTACTTCCCAGATTCAGACGGGCGAAATTGTAGTTGTTGACGGCAACAACGGAGAAGTTTCTTCAAATCCGGACCAGGCATCCCTTGATTCATTCAAGTTAAAAATTCAAAAAGAACATGAACATGCCCTTGCCCTGGAAAAATTCCGCAAGGTAGAAGCACACTCGGCTGACGGCGAACGGTTCCAGGTTCTTGCAAACATCGGTACTGTGGAAGAAGCCCAAATTGCCATGGAAGAAGGTGCCGACGGAATCGGGCTTTTCCGTACCGAATTTTTATTTATGAGCGAACACGAAGGAAGCCGCTCAAGTTTCTTTAACGAAGAAGCACAGTTTAACGCCTACAAAAAAGTTCTGGAAATAATGAAAGGAAAGCCTGTTACCATCCGTACGCTGGATGCCGGCGGTGACAAGCTCCTTAATTCAACCGAAATACAGACAAAAGAAGAAAAGAATCCTCTGATGGGAATGCGCGCAATCCGTCTGAGCCTTGCAAACCCGCTTCAGTTAAAGACACAGTTCCGTGCCCTGTACCGCGCAAGTATTTTCGGCAACTTAAAAATCATGCTGCCTCTGATTACAGACACTGAACAGGTTCGTAAAACCCTGGAAATTGCAAAACAGGCCCGTGAAGAACTTACACAGGAAGGCGTTCTTTTTAACGAAAAAGTTCCCATCGGCATTATGGTGGAAACTGCCGCAGCCGCAATGACCGCCGACTGCCTTGCAAAGGTAAGCGACTTCTTCTCAATCGGTACAAACGACTTAACCCAGTACACAATCGCCGTAGACCGGGAAAACGCAGATGTTGCAGGTCTGTATGATGAATTCCACCTGGCTGTTCTCCGTATGATTCACCACACAATCAGCGAAGGTAAAAAGGCAGGTATTCCGGTAAGTGTCTGCGGAGAAATGGCCAGCCGCAGCGCTTCAGTTCTAGTCCTGGCAGGCATGGGAATCCGCCAGCTCAGTATGAGCCCAAAACAGATTTCCACAATCAAGGAACTTCTTTCTCATTACACTATAAATGAATTAAAAAACATCTCGTCAAAACAGTTGAATTCATTGTAAAATAGGGTGTTATGAAAAAACAGAAAAAGCAGAAGCCCGATTTCTCAAAACCAAAGCCTCAAAAAGTACAGGAAGAATTGAATTCATCTTCTGCTTCAGAACAAATCCCTGAGCCAAAGGATTTTACTCTTCCAGAAAATGCGGACGATTTTGGCCAGAAAGATGAAAGCGCCACAGAAGAACTTAAATTTTTTCCTGATAAATCATACATCAACCTTCCCACCGTTGCCATTGCAGGCCGCCCAAATGTGGGAAAGTCTACCCTTTTTAACCGTTTTATGCGGCGCCGTCTTGCAATCGTAGATCCCACACCGGGCGTTACCCGGGACCCTGTCGAAGCCACCGCATTCATCGACGGAAAGCCAGTTCACCTGATTGATACCGGTGGATACAAGCTTGACCGTGACCTGAAAAGCCGCGAAAGCGAAATGGACGAACTTGTTGTAGAAAAATCACTTTCAATCATAAAAAGCGCGGACCTGATTCTGCTTCTGCTGGAAGCCGGAAAAATCACCGGCGAAGACGAAGAATTCATTCACCTTCTGCGCCCTTACTGGGACAGGGTTATTGTTGCCGTAAACAAGTGCGAAGGCGGCAGCAACACGGATGTGAGCTGGAATTACCTCCAGTTCGGCTTTAATGAATTATTCTTTATTTCAGCAGACCACGGCGACCACATAACAGAGCTTGCAAAATCCATTGTGAGCAAACTTGATTTTTCAAACGTTGAAGAAGGCGTCGTAGAAAACCCAATTAAAATCGCAATCATGGGTAAGCCGAACACAGGAAAGTCTACACTTTCCAACCGCCTGACCAACAGTCAGAATTCAATCGTATCCGACTACGCAGGAACTACCCGGGACGTCGTAGAAGGAAACTTTACTTACAATAACCGCAAATTCCAGGTTCTCGACACTGCAGGAATCCGGCGCAAGGCAAAGGTAAAGCAGAATGTTGAATACTACTCTGTTAACCGCGCAATCAAAACACTTGATGAGTGCGATGTTGTTTTCTTAATGATAGACAGCGTGGAAGGACTTGCAGACCAGGACAAAAAAATCTGCAGCCTTGCCTACGAGCGGGGCCGGGCAATCATATTCGTTCTCAATAAATGGGATTTGCAGGAAGAGCAGACAAAAAAAGTCTACAAAGACACCGTTGAATACATTCACTATATGTTTGGTCAGATGAACTGGGCCCCGATTCTAAAACTTTCGGCACTGAATGGTGACGGAATCAAAGAGTTGATGGACACCGCAATCCGCCTCTACGGACAGCTGACTAAAAAGGTAGAAACTTCTGCCCTCAACAAGGCGCTGGAAGACTGGCTTTTCAGATATCCGCCTCCGGCAAGCAAGGCAATTCACTTTAAAATCCGCTACATGACACAGACAAGTTCAAATCCGGTGGCTTTCCGCATTTTTGCAACAAGTCCGGACAATGTACCTGAAAGCTATGTAACATACTTAAAAAACAGAATCCGTCAGGATCTTGGCTTTGACCAGATTCCTGTAATTCTGGAAATGAAGGCAAGCCGCAAAAAGTGGCAGGACAGGTTTGACTCAAAAGAGTAGGTTTTACGCAAAATGACTTATTCAATTGGCGAAGCCGAAGAACTTACAGGAATAAAAACTCACATTCTGCGCTACTGGGAAGAAGTGATTCCGGGGTTTGCGCCAAAAAAAGACCTTGGCGGCCGGCGAATTTACAGCCAGCGTGACATCGACATGATTCTGCGTCTCAAGTATCTTATCAACGAACGTAAGTTTACGATTGAAGGTGCCCGTGACGAAATTCTTCACGAAAATGCCGACTACGACAATAAGGCAGATGCTCTGGACGCAATCCGCCAGATTCGCACCGAACTTACTGAACTTTACATGACCGTCCGAAAATACCGCTGATTATATTAAACAGGTTCACGATGAATAAAAACGAAGAAACAGCCTGGTACGACAAAGCCAGGGGAAAAACCGCAAGAAAACCAAAGCCTCAGAAAAAAGAACGCACAGCTTCCTCACAGGCAGCCACCCCGCAGGCACTTGTCTCAAAACACTCCCGTCCCGCAAAACCAGAGCGCACACCAAATAAATTGGGCACATTGGACAAACATAACAGAACAAAAACAGCAGACAGACCGAAACGCACAAAGCCGATGTTTGACCCGAAAAACATTCCCTCTGACAGTGCGCCAATAATACAGAACTTTGATTCCATTGCCGCAGAAGTATTGAATCTAAGTTCAAAACAAAAAATCCTACTTTCAAAAAACATAAAGGAATTAAGCCACCGCCTGACCGACGACCGTTCAGACCGCCGCCTGGGCTACATGAACGATGCTTCCACGATTGCATCCTATGTAAACTATTTCATGTGGTGGAACCTTGTCCGCCTGACAAGGCTTTTTTCTAATCTGGATAAAAATGCGCTGGACCTGGATGATAATTCAATTTGTCTCGACATCGGAAGCGGTCCTTTGACAATTCCCATTGCGCTCTGGCTGAGCCGCCCTGATTTACGTTCAAAAAAACTCACATTCTACTGCATGGATCTTTCCCAGACTGCACTGGCAACCGGCGAAGAACTTTATCTTTCCATTGCTTCAAAAACACTCAAAGACAATCAGGAACCGTGGAAAATTATCCGCGTAAAAGGCGCCCTGGGAACACGCATTAAGGAAAAGTCAGATTTGATTACTTCGGGCAACATGTTCAACGAGATTGTCCAGACGAGCCAGATGCCATCTGACTACCTTGCAAAAAAATACACCGAGCAGCTCCTGTCCTATTCAAATAATGCAAACGAAAATGCAAGGATTCTCATTGTTGAACCTGGCGATCCCCACTCAGCAAGACTTGTTTCCCTTTTCCGCGACAGCCTGATGAGAAGCGGCTTTAACCCGCTCGCTCCGTGCCCGCACTTTGCAGAATGCCCTATGCAGGGAAGAACAACGGCAAATCCGGGCGGCAAATGGTGCAACTTTGCCTTTGACACAGGCGATGGACCTGCAAAACTTCTTGCCCTTTCCAGAAACGCAAACCTTTCAAAAGACCGCGCAGTTTTGAGTTTTGTGCTTGCAAAAAAAGCTGACGGTTCTGAACTTAAGGCTTTTAAAAATGCAAAAGATTCCGGAACACTCAGTCTCAGGATTGCAAGCGATTTTATCCGCCTGACGGAACTTCATAAATCAGGTTATTATGCGTGCTCACAAATCGGGCTTGTACTTGCAGTTGATATGAGCGGAGTTCACCCGGCAAACGGTGACCTTGTAAAAACAAAAATGCCGGATTCAATTAAGGAATTAAAGCGGGACAAAAAGTCAGGCGCGCTGATGCTTAATATTTAGGAAAGGCTTTCAACCCATTTCTGCATCAGAATACCGTAAGCAACTCCCACATTAAGGCTTGCTTTTAAGCCCTTCATAGGAATTGTTACGCGGCCGTAAGTTGCGGCGTCAAGAGCGGCCGGGCTTACTCCAAGTTCTTCCGAGCCTATGATGCAGATTCCTCTCTCAGGAAAGTTGAATTCTCCCACTGGAGTTCCGCCGGTTTCCAGGACAAATACCGGTAAATCCTTTTCTTTTGCAAATTCCATAAGTTCAGGAATTGAAAGTTTTTCCCATCCCAGAGTTTCGATGCAGCCCATTCCGCTTCTGATTGCCTTGGGATGATCAGGCGGAACGCAGAGCGGACTGATTAAAACTTTCTGGGCGCCCAT
>DLYJ01000168.1 GCA_003447785.1 Treponema sp. | reverse complement strand
CCGAAAAATAAGCGGCTCTCCTTGAATTTTGTGTAAAAATTTTTGTGTCAGATTTCTCTTTTTTTATTGACCCCAGGGCCGTCATCCTTACAAATGAGTTTTCCGTAGGAATATCAAGGTTCATCACCTGAAAAAGTGCCGGTTTTTCAAAGTTTTTTGCCCTGAGCCTTATGTCATATTCCTTTCCGTCCCAGAGCCATTTGTCAGCCACAGGACCAAACATGTACCAGCGCAAACTTCCGGCAAGATCGCCTGCAGCAATTCTGTTTTTTATAAGGGCACTTCTGTCCGGAACAAATAAATATTCTTCAACATCGTCCTTAAAGTTTAAGACCACGTTCCTGCTCAACCCGCTTTGAACAACTTTTCTGCTTAAAAGTTTTGCGTATTCGCGGCATTTTGAATTTTCATCCCCTGTCACACACACCTGAATGTTGAGCGGATTATTTTTACTTTGAACCGGAACATGAAGATAGCCGTCGCTCACAAGATAATCAAGGCTCCGGATTTTTTGCGCGCATTTCTGCCTGTCCACACCGCTTTTAAGGCCAAGCTCAATCTGGCAGTTGCCCCGGGAACTTTCGCTGCGGATAAAGCGTACAAAACCGCACCTGTCAATTTCACGGCACAGGCGGCTCACCTCTTTGTCCACATACTCTGCAAGGACGTCACTGTCATAATCCACCGACAGATACATAATGTCGCTGCTTCCGCTGAAATTCAGATTTTTTCCGCTAAAAACAAACACCACGGCAGGAATCAATCCCAGGACACAATATAAAACTCTTTTTAAGCGCCCAAGATATTCAGGCTTAACAATTTTTAACCTTAAAAGATTGAATTCAATTTTTTTATACAGATTCTTCTTTTCGTCTTTTTTTACGGCCCCGCCATAACACCAGGCAGGATAAAAAAATACCGTAAGAACAAGACTTGTCAAAATCATAAGCAGAACTGTCAGTGCAATCTGACTCACGCCTGCAACAATATCTTCAAGAAAAAACAGCACAACAAGGCAGAGCACTGTCGTAAGGCCTGCACTCACCAGAGACGGAATACATTTTTTTATCCTTACAAAAAACTCATCCCCACTTTCACACTGCTCAGCCGTTTCACTTACTAAAAGCGCGCTGTCGGCAATCAGCCCCAGTGCAATGGAAAGCCCTGCAATCGTGTACTGATTCAGGTTGAATCCCAAAAGCGACAGAATTCCGCAGGTCCACAAACATGTAAAAAACAAAAGTGCCGTAATTAAAAACACAGTTTTTTTGTCCTGATAAAAAAGCGGAATTATAAGGATTACAAAGACAAAACTTTCGGCAAGGGCAAGGAGAACTTTTTTTAACAATTTAAACTGCTCCTGCCCGTTATCGTAGAGGATTTTATAATCACACTCAGGAACTTCCCGGGCGTACAAATCCAGCACACGGCGGATTGCAGAAGAAAGTTTTATTTCATTTGCAAGCGTAGACTTTTTTATGCTCACTGTAACGCAGCTTTTCCCGTCAATCCGTACAAGTTCCCCCTCGGTGCGCTCAGACATTTTTATATCTGCAAGATAACCCAGGCTTGTGATACTGGATTCAATTTTTACGGGCAGCGCTTTTATCTGATTAAGGGACTCAAGGGTCGTATCAAACTGAATTCCCCTGTCCTGATACACAGACCTGATTCTGCTGCCTCCCACCACCACATTTTCGTCCTGAATTACACCTGCAAACGAGGAAGGATTGTGGAGGGCTGCTGCACTTTTCTGACTGTCAAAAGCCACCAGAACTTCCTTTACACGGCCGCCGCTCACAATCACCTGACCCACACCGTCAATTGAATCAAGTTCTTTTTTGAGCGTTTTTTCAAGGCTTTCCCTCAGGTTATCAAGTCCCCAGTCACAGAAAAACGCAATACAGACTGTGCTCTTACTATCCCCCTGAGCACTGTAAATCTGCGGCTTCTGAACATCGGCGGGAAGCGTCCTGTACATTGAATCTACAATGTCCTTGAGTGCAAGATAATTGTTTTTTTGGTCACTGTCCTTTGGAAAATACAATGTGGTCACGGTTTTTGAATACTGCGCACTTGAATTAAATTCCAGGAGGCCCTCCAGGGCCGAAAGTTTCTGCTCAAAGGGAATTAAAATCACTTCTTCAAGTTTTGAACTGTTCATCCCGAACCAGTCAAATTCAACCGAATAAACCTGATAACGGGACTGGGCGGCCGATGAAAATTCAATTTTACAAACAAGGAGAATCATCAGTGAAGTGAAGGCACTGAATATAAAAAACAGGAACTTTTTACGGGACCAGATGTTCATTCACGCACCTCCAGACATTTCTTTAAGATAACAGGAACTACCAGCAGCACCACAACAAGAGAAAGCAGAAGCCCGCCTATAATTGCAACCGCCATGGACTGCTGGGAAATTTTGTTGAGAGGGTCGATTGCAAACGGTATGAGCGCAAGAATCGATGTCAGGCTTGTAATCAAAACTGACTGGAGTTTGCGCACTGAATTATTAATTACGCTTGACCTGTCAATTTTTTTTGCGCCCTTAATCGATTCATACAAAATAATTGAATTGTTCACCGATGTGCCGAACAAAACCACAAGGGCAATCACGCTGTTTATGTTCAACGACTGGCCAGAGATTTTGAGGGCAAGAAAGGCCCCGGAAAAAGCAGGCGGCAATGCGGCAATCATCAGCAGAGGAATTAAAAACGACTCAAACTGAGCGCCCATCACACAATACAATAAAAGCACTACAACAATGAGGATAAAAACTGCGCTGTGCATAAGCTCGTCAAATTCAAGGGCAGCGGGATTAATATAATCATCTTCCGGAACTACGCCTTCCCTGAGGGCAATTTTTTTTGCGTCCTTACGGTTATAGCGGTAAAAAATTTTTGTATTTGTTTTATTTTCCACGCTTCCAAGGGAGCCCAGCTGAACAAAATCATTTTCAACTCCGATTCTGACAGCTAAAAGATCCTCTGTGTCTGCAATCTGACTGTCTTCATATTTTACAAGTAGTGGAATTTCACGTCCGTCCTTATACAGCGGAGAAGAATACACTCCTTCAAGGGCGTTTCTGCAGGCGCCTGCCACCTGAACGGCAGACACTCCAAAACGGGCGCATGCAAAACGGTCCACTTTAAAGTCGTATTCGTCCACCGAAAGGTCCGGAAGAACGCTTTTATAGCCGTCCTTTCCTGATTCAATCAATTCATCAAGCTTCTGATTATCCTCAGCGGTGACAATAAACCAGTCATCATCAAAATTAAGAAGGCTTTCCAGCATGGATTTCTGGTTCTGGATTTCGTATTCAAGGCCGCACTGTGCAAAAATCGCCCTGAGAGTCTCAACGGCGCGCTTTTGATTACGGGTTTTTACCAGCACAAAAAGCATCTGCTCGTTGTTTTGAAAATCAAAAAGGCTTTCATAGTCGTCCTTTTCAAGACCACCGTAGACAGACACCTGTTCAATCTGTTTTTCCTGCAAAAGTAAACGGGTCAAAAGACTTGAATCCTCACTCAGCCGCGAAAGGCTCTTGACCTCCGGATACAATACCTTTGCTTCAACATAGTTTCCGCTTGTGGCGCTCATTATTTCTTTTGGCAGGTTTTTTATGCAAAGCGCCCCCAGCACAATGCACGCCCCAAAAATCAGTGGAATTATAAGTTTAGATTTAAAAACACGGGTCAAAACCTTCTTATAAAAAACTTGAATTTTTGTCGTGTCCAGAATTTTTACATTCGCTAAGTTTTTTCCTTTATTCAAAAGAGTTAAAACGGCACTCACGTAAAAAAGTGAAAGCAGGCACGAAAAGCCGATTGCAGAAACGACCGCAAGAGACAGATCAAAAAAGAGTTTTCCAATCAGTCCCGGCAAAAAGAACATGGGAACAAAAACAACAATCGTCGTTAGCGTTGAGCCCACCGACGAAAGGCTTACTTCAGTCACGGCGGATGCCACCAGATCTTCAATCTGAGTTCTAGAGACCGGACTGCTTTCGCTTAAGGCTTTTGTACGGAAAATTACATTTTCTATCGTTACAAGTGTGCTGTCGATAACCATGCCGATTCCCACCGCAATCCCCGAAGCAGACAGAATGTTTATCGTCCTGCCGCTCACCTGCAGGACAAATACGCTGAAAAGCATGGTGAGGGGAATAATGCTTCCGGCTAAAAGTGCCAGATGCACAGAACGGAAGAAAACCAAAAGTACGATAATCGTAATCAGAACGCCGAAAGCCACCGAAAGTGCCAGCTGAAAAAGGCTTTCCGTTAAGTCTGTGGATGTGTCACGGATAAGTGAAAACTCAAAATTATCCCGGTACATGGAGTTCAATTTCTGAAGCTGCCGTTTTATTTCCCGGGAAAGTGCAATGGGAAAATCATCAGCCTTTTTGTATAAATCAAAACAGATGGCTTCTTTTCCGTTAAACATAAAGAATGATTTTTTCTCTTCAAATCCCTTTTCTACACGGGCAATGTCACTCAGTTTAACAAGACCGGTGTCGGCAAAAACAAGGGGGCAGGATTCAATTTGTTCAAGGCTGTCAAAAAGAGCGTGTGTTTTAAATAAGGTTTCCCTGTTGCCTTCAATTATATTTCCCGCAGGATAATCAAAGTTTGCATAGGACA
>DLYJ01000020.1 GCA_003447785.1 Treponema sp. | reverse complement strand
CCTTGTTAAAGTCAGTAAAGAGGAACGGAAGGGCACTTACACCAACGTTTGTTGCGTAAACGGCAAAGTTACCTGCAGAAGAAACTGTCATGTCAACGGTACCGTTCATTACACCTTCAATAAGGGCTGTATCACTTCCAAGTTTTGCGCTCGGGTAAATGTCAATTTTGATTGAGCCTTTTGAATTCTTTTCTACTTCTTCCTTGAAAAGTTTGGAAGCAACACCACGAGGGTCGTTTTCGCCTGTTGAATAGCCGAGCTTGATTGTTGTTGCGGCAAATACTGAACCCATCAACATTGCAGCAAGTGCGGTACAAATGATTTTTTTCATAAATTCTTCTCCTTAAAAGGCCATGACATTCTTCTGCCACAAACCTTTAATTCATAATTATTTTCAGTTCCAGACCGAAACTTTAAATTCCAATTAAATTATAACACCAAATTAAATTATAACACCCAACTCCGGGATTAAAATTAACTTTTGGTTATAAATCACACTTTAAACTGACCCAGCTTTCCGCTCATATCTTCCACGCTGTCTTTTGTGCGGCTTGCAAGTTCGCTTACGCCCTGTGTACCGTCGCCAATCAACTGCATGCCGGTAGACATTTCGTCCATGCTTCCCTGGATTGTGTTTGAAATCTGGTTGACGCTGGTCATGTCCTGTGTAACGGCAAGGATGCTCCTGCTTACTTCAAGTCCCTTGTCGCTTACTTCCTGGGACTGGTTCTTCATGCCTGCAAGAGAATCAAATACCTGGCGGCTTGCAATTTCCTGTTCGCTCATTGAATTATCAATTTCGTTGATGATTCTGTCGGTTGAACTGATCTGTTCTACGATATCAACAAAGGCTGACTGAGAATCCCGGGACAGATCTACAACATCCTGGATTGAATTTGAAATCTCCTTGAGTTCGCTGGTGATGTTTTTAGACTGAACTGCCGAATTTTCAGCAAGTTTACGGATTTCTTCGGCAACAACGCTGAAGCCCTTTCCGGCATCTCCTGCGTGGGCCGCTTCAATTGCGGCGTTCATTGCCAGGAGGTTTGTTTCGGAAGCGATGCGGCTGATCATAGAGTTTGCCTGCATGAGCATTTCACTCTCTTCGGCAATCTGGTTAACCTTTTCGGTAAGTCTTGCAAGTTTTGTATTGCCGTTATCAACGGTGCCTTCAAGTTGCTTAAAGGTTTCTGCCATTTTGTGGGAAGAAGCACTTACCGCAGAAATATTTCCCAACATCTCTTCGATTGCGGCAGAACTGTTTGAAATACCGTCTGACTGGCGGCCAATCATGTCTGTAAGAATATCCATGCTTTGGGCAGATTTTTCCAGGACGTTTGTCGTGTTTGTTACGGCTTTGGTCTGGCTCATGGTCTGCTTTCGCACGCTTTCGATATTTGCAAGAATCTGTGCCGTGGCACTGGCTGAACTCTGGGCGTTTGTTCCCAGGTTTTCGCTTACAACCTGCAGGGTTCTCTGAGAGTAATTGAGGTCGATGATAATCTGCTGGAGCATTGCGATAAACTTGTTTACTTCGGCACACAACCGTGCAAATTCATCACCGCCGTTTTCGTTGAGGCGGACTGTAAGGTCTGCGTCTCCGGAAGAAAGGTTTGCAACAGCCTTATGAACTTTTGCAAGCGGCTTTCTTACCTTCCATTGAATCAGAAGCGTAAATCCCACAAGGAGAAGGATTGTAAACAGAAGGATTGCTCCAAAGAACGGAGTAAAAATTTTGCTTGCAACTGAGGTTACAATATCAAGTTTCTGGGCAATTAAAATTGTGGTTAAATATTCGCCGTTCTGGTCGTTGAACGGAAAATAGTAGGAAAGGTACTTCTGGCCGTCAAGTTCTTCTGCAACGATGACCGGGTTTCCAGCCTTGCTTGATTCAAGATATTCAGGATTTGTAATTGTTGAATCCTGCAGCGCTTCCAGCGTTGTCATTGTAACAATGTCGTCACTGAAGATTGCAAATTCGCAGCCCGTGTACTGCGGAACGGTTTTGAGCAGTTCATCATTGGAAACAGGAACACGAATTTCTACGACACCGAAAATTTCATCATTGGATTTGAGCGGCAGAATTACGGTACCAAAAATTATGTCGCCTGCGCGTTCAAACATGACTGTTTCTTCGCCTTCCAGTGCGCTCCGGATTTTCGGGGTTTTAGGAACTACACCGTATTTGGGGCTGGAAATCTGCATGCCCCATTTATTGAAGAATACGATGTTTTTTGCATCAAAGAATTCTTTTGCGTAAGTTGCAAGGCCGTTCATTGTGGCACGTTCGTAGCCGATTTCTTCATAACTGTCCGCAAAATACTGCTGAATCCATTTTGCTGTATTTTCTGCTTCCGTAAGGGAAAACAGCATTTCTTCCCGAACAATTGTCGCCTTGTCTTCCATTGATTTGGAAAAATAATCAGTAAGACCGCCGTTTAAATTCAACCGTACAATGATGAACATAAGGCCTGAGTATAAAAGTATACCGATGGCAAGCATGCCGATAATAAATGTCGCTACTGATTTGTTGCTACTATTCTTAAATAATCTGTTTAAACTGAATCTCATCCGATTGCCTCGAATAATAATTTTAAGCCAGGTAATGGTAATTATCAAATTAACAATACGTTTTTATTGATTTAAAAACATCAGGTTTTTAATTTTATTTTCAACACTCCAATCTCTACATTCTCTCTAATCGAGCAAGTTGTTAAACACCTGCCTTTGCGTTATACTTTAGCCATGGCAAATCATGAAATTCCTGCAAGAGACAAGGTCAGCGCGTCTGACAAATGGGATCTTTCTACATTATATAAATCTGACGGGGACTGGGAAAAAGACCTGGCAAAAATAATGCCCCTTGCTAAAAAGGTGGCAGAATTCAAGGGGAAGCTGGGGGACTCAGGCGAATCCCTTCTAAACGCATTAAAAGCCTGGGAAGAATTAAACAAAGTAATCGAAACAGTTTATGTATATGCAAGCCTCCAGCACTCAGCCGACGAAGGTGACAGCGCCGCTCAGGACAGGGACAGCCGCGCTTCCATGGCTTACGCCGGCGCAATGACAGAAACTTCTTTCTTTGCACCTGAGCTGATGGCCATTGAAGATTCAAAAATTCAACAATGGATCGAACTCAAAGAGTTTGCAGACTACAAAATCTTTATCCAGAAGATGCTCCACGAAAAGCCGCACATCTTAAGCGAAAAGGAAGAGCGCATCCTCTCCCTTAACAGCGAAGCCGCATCAACAGCACAGAACACATTCAGTCTGTTTACAAACGTAGACATGACTTTTGGCAGTGTAAAGGCTGACGGAAAAGAAATCCCGCTCACCCAGACTACATTCTCGCTTTTAATCCGTAATCAGGACAGAAAAGTCCGGGAAGAAGCATACAAAAAATTCTACGCAAAATTTTACGAAAACAAAAACACCCTCGCCTCCCTTTATACAGGTTCGGTAAACAATGATGTCTTTGCATCCCGCGCCCGGGGTTACAAATCATCCCTTGCAGCCGCCCTTTATTCAAATAAGGTAGACGAAAGCGTTTATACAAACCTTATCGATACAGTGCACAAAAACCTTCCAGCACTTCACCGCTACTACGCTCTGCGTAAAAAGGTGCTTGGGGTAAAGGAACTGCGCCATTGGGATGTTTATGTTCCGCTGGTAAAGGACGCAGAATCAAAGACCTCATACGAGGACGCCGTTGAACTTTGCCGCAACGCCCTTGCCCCGCTGGGAAAAGACTACACTGACATTTTGTGCGACGGACTCTTGAACGGCTGGGTTGACCGTTACGAAAACAAGGGAAAACGCTCAGGAGCTTTCTCAAGCGGAGCCTTTACCGGTTATCCGTATATTCTCCTCAACTACAAGGACGATGCAATCCGCGACGTGTTTACAATGATTCACGAGGGCGGTCACTCGATGCACTCGTATTTTTCAAAGACAAACAATCCGTTCCTGTGTTATGACTACACAATATTTGAAGCAGAAGTTGCCTCAACAACCAACGAAGAGCTTTTGTTCCGTTATCTGATTAAAAATGCAAAAGACAGCAAAATGCGCAATTACCTTCTTGCAATGCGAGCAGATGACATTCTTGCAACGCTGCACCGCCAGACAATGTTTGCAGAATTTGAACTCAAGGCACACCAGCTCGTAGAAAGCGGTTCTCCACTTTCTGCGGAAGTTCTCCGCGGTCTGTACCGCAAACTTCTTGAACAGTACTTTGGCCCTGATATGGTGTTTGAAGAAGAAAGTGATATGGAAGGACTTCGAATTCCACACTTCTACAACGCCTTTTACGTTTATAAATACGCAACAGGAATTTCCGCAGCCCTTGCACTTGCAAAGCGGATTACCGAGGGCGGCGAAAAAGAGAGAGAAGACTACTTTAAATTCCTAAAATCAGGAGGCAGCAGATATCCAATCGAAAGCCTCAGGATTGCAGGCGTTGATATGACAAGTACGGCTCCGGTACAAAGCGCACTGGACAGCTTTGAAGCCATCGTCAGCGAACTGGAGAAAAACCTCAAGTAAACGGGAATTTCTGCCGATAAAGTAAACGAAAGACCATATTGTTTATAAGGAAAGTTAAAATGAATAAGTCAGAGTTTTATTCCTTTTTAAAAACCGTCCCAAAAGCAGAGCTTCACATTCATATCGAAGCGGTAATCAGCCGCGATTCGATTAAAAAGTTATACCTCAAAAAGAACGGAAAAAAGTTTTCCGAAAAAGCGCTTAAAGAACTGTTCAACTACTCTGATTTGAACGGTTTTATCGCAGCATTCATCGAAGTTCAGAATCTTTTTACGGAAGTAAGCGATTTTGACCTTGTTTTTGACGACCTTAAAAACTACCTTGTTCGCAACGGCATTACCCACTGCGAAGCATTCTTTGCTCCGTCTTCATTCATCAAAAAAGGTTTTTCATATGAAGAAATGACAAAGAATTTTGAAAAGAACCTTAAAAAAATCAAAAAAGAAACCGGAATCACAGTCTGGCTTTTAGGCGACGTAAGCCGCACATTCGGTCTGGACAACGCTTCTAAAAACCTCGACATGTTCCTGGCAAATAAGTTTGACGGATTTATCGGAATCGGTCTCGGCGGCGCAGAATCAAAGGGCCCGTCAAAAGACTTTGCTCCTGTTTTTGAACGCGCCCTTAAGGAAGGATTCCACGCTGTAGCACATGCAGGCGAAGACGTTGGACCTCAGTCAATCTGGGACGCAATCCAATTGTGCCACTCAGAACGCATCGGTCACGGAATCAGCGCAATTCAGGACGAAAAACTCATGGACAAATGCGTTAAGGAACAGATTCCCTTTGAAGTTGCACCTACAAGTAATGTATTTACAAAAAAATATGTAAAGACACTTTCTGAACATCCCTTCCGCCCGTTCTTTGACCGCGGAATGCTTGTTACATTAAATACTGACGACCCGCTTTTCTTTGGCGTCGAATTACTGGACGAATACTGGAATCTCCACAAATCCATGAAATTCAAGATGGACGAAATCAAACAGGTTGTAATCAACAGCTTTAAGGCTTCGTTCCTTTCTGACAGCGAAAAAGAAAAAGCAATAAAATCAGTAGAAAACGCATGGAAGGTTGAATAGAAGTCATGACAACTATCGAAGACTTTATCAGGCTTTCAAAATCCGACGCGCACAATAATCTCGACCTGGGTATGCGCTACCCTACCTATGTAATGTGGGCAGGATTTTATGTTCCGGAATTTCCCCAGGACGGTTCGGCAGTCAGCCCTGATCTTGCAAGGACGGTAAAGGAATTTACACAGACCCGCGTAGAAACAGAAGCTGATATCGCAAACCTTCTTACGCTTTCACTCAATGAAGCCGAAGCCGACAAATGTACAAAAATCACCGCAACCTTCAACAATCTTCTGATGAAGGCCTGTGATACACCTGAAAACTTTGTCAGTGTAATTGATTCAGTATTCAAGAAGTTTTCAAATCGAATTCAAATCAATCCGATTCTTGCAATCGATACAGATAATATCGACATGTCTACTTTTGCTGTTGCCTCTTCCCTTCTGGGAAGCGGACTTTTTACCGGCATTTACGTATACGGTGACATGATGTTCAAGACTCCCCAGCGTTTTGCAAGTTTTGTACAAACAGCAAAGGAACACAACCTTACAACCGAAATTGCAGGTTCTTACATAAAATCTTCTGACGCTTACATGAACCTTCTGCGCACATTTGTACCTGATGTAATGATTCAGGGGGAATCTGCGGCAAAGGATCCCCGCGCCATTACCTTTATGAAAGACAATGATATTTCTGTTGTTGTTACTCCAAACCTGGGCTTTGGCGAGCAGAAAATGGACATGGAACAGAAGGCAAAATACGTGCGCGCATTCCTCGACGCAGGAATCACCGTAAAAGCCGGCACTGAAAGCGTTCTTTTATTGAATAAATCACTGAGCCAGTTTGCAGCCGACCTGTGCAATACAGGCGTCTTCACCGCAAACGAAGTCAAGGAATTGTTTTAGGGCTGTTAGGGTTACACTGCAGCCCTGTCATTTTGTTTCCGGCCCCACAGCAGCCTGTCATTTACTTCAAGTATACCATTAACAGCATAACATCGGAGTTTCTGATACCGCTGATGCGGCTTGCCTGCCCCAGTGTCAGCGGGCGTATTTTTTCCAGCTTGGCGCGGCTTTCGGAGCTGAGTGCCGGAATTGAACCGTAATCAAAGTCCATGGGAATGCGGCGGTTTTCCATACGGTGCATTTTTGCAACGCGGGCATCCTGTTTTTCGATATAATACTTATATTTGAATTCTTTCTGCGCTTCTTCCCAGACAGCTTCCGGCAGACCAGGGTTTTCCGCATCAGATTTTTTGAGAAGAATTGCAAGTGCTTCGTCAACAAGTGCGTATTTTGAACGCACTTTTTCTATCTGTTCCCGGGATTTTAATCCTACATTAAATGCCTTTTCGCTCAGACGGCGGTCGGCAGTATCGTGGCGCAGTTTAAGGCGGTATTCTGCACGGGCGGTAAACATGCGGTACGGTTCTTTTGTGCCGAGAGTTACCAGGTCGTCAATCAAAACTCCGATGTACGCTTCGTCACGGCCGATAATCAGAGGTTCCCATTCAGGAATTGAATTGAATTTTTCGTAGCCCGCATCGCTCTGACACTTCTGGAGGGCCTGATTGATTGCGCGGGTTTCTGTAGCCGAGATTCTTGCAAACTGTTCAAGTTCTTCTTCGCTCATACGGGACTTGTTCATAAAACATCCAGGTTCTGCACTTGCAGGAGCCTGTCCCATTCCCGGGGCGGCCGAACAGAGAGGACCGCATAATTTCTGGTGGGCGCGTGCGTAAAGCCCGGCGTTGATTCCTGCAACCAGACCCTGACCCGCAGCCTCTTCGTAACCTGAAGTTCCGTTAATCTGGCCTGCGTCAAACAAACCCGCTACACGCTTAGTTTCAAGGCTGGGGTAAAGCTGGGTCGGTTCAACATAGTCATATTCAACAGCGTATCCGGGGCGGCTGACCGTACAGTTTTCAAATCCCGGAATTGTGCGCAAAAATGCGTCCTGAACTTCTTCCGGAAGGCTTGATGACAAACCGTTCAGATAAATTTCGTCAGTCAGAAGACTTTCAGGTTCAACAAAAAGCTGATGTCGTTCGCGGTCGGCAAAACGCATAACCTTGTCTTCAATAGAAGGACAGTATCGTGGCCCGATTCCGCTGATTTTTCCAGAATACAATGGAGAGCGGCCGATATTGTCACGGATAATTTTATGTGTGTCCTGATTTGTGTAAACCAGATAGCAGTCTACCATAGGGCGGTCAATTTTTTCCGTTTCAAAACTGAATGGAATTACTTCCTTGTCCCCGGGCTGAACTTCTGCCTTTGAAAAATCAACTGTATGGCGCAGAATGCGCGGCGGAGTTCCTGTTTTTAGACGGCCAGTAGTAAAGCCCAGCCTGTTCAGGCTGTATGTGAGACCAAATGCGCCTGCTTCTCCCAGTCGTCCGCAGGGTGCATCGTATTCACCAATAAAAATGCGTCCGCCAAGGAAGGTTCCTGTAGTCAAAACCACTGCGCGCACAGGAATGATACGGCCGCGTTCAGTTACAACGGCTGTAACCTTCTGTCGTTTTCCGGAAGCGGCTGCTTCTGTCAGTTTTGTTGAACGCACTTCTCCCGGAATTGTGCCCTTCTCCGCCTTTGTTTCTGAGTCAGGCGGCAAATCAGTTGAACTTGCCGTGGTTAAAATATCAACTAC
>DLYJ01000074.1 GCA_003447785.1 Treponema sp. | reverse complement strand
TCTTTAAGCATTCCGGCAGCTGGGACGGAGTAAGTCCGAACCATGTACAGGTAACGGCACCCCAGACCATTGTTGCCAGTCCGAGTAAAGCAAGAAGGAATATAAACGGTCCCGGAACTTTTTTCTTTGCAATTGCAGGAATCATCATTGCAACTGCTCCAGCAAACAAAAGTGCTCCATATCCGCCGTCTCCAAAAATCATTCCGAAGAAGATTGTAAAGAACAGCAGGAACCAGTTTGAAATATCATACTCATTGTAGCCGGGAACTGTTCCCAGAAAGTCAGTTACAGGATAAATAAGGCTTACAAGCTTATTATTCTTTAACTTTGTTGGAACAGCATCGTCTTCAGACGGATCGCCTGCTGCAAGAGCCCATTTGTTCTGACTGGCGGCCTGTTTTACAGAATCAAGTTCATCTGCCGGAACATAGCCTGTCAGCCATGAAAGTTTTACTGAAACATCTTCGTCTGTTTCTGTGCCCATGCCGCTGTAAATATTTTCAAATTCAACATCCCTGTTGAATTCTTTAAGGGCATCCTTGAGACTTGAAAGACACAATGCTGAATCAGTAATTTTCTGATCAATTTCTTCGATGCGCTTCTGGCAGTTTTTACTTTCTTCAATTAATTTTGCATTTGACATCTTTGGCATAACAACCTTGTATGCTTCTGCCCTAAGGCCTGCCGGTCTGTCATTTGCTTCCAGTTTTGAATCAGTAATTACCAGGAATCTTGTAGTGGTTTTATCCTTGTTTACAAGAAGCGTATCAATTGATTCATCAATTAAATTATATTTGTCGCTTTGAATTTCAAACATCGAAAGGTAAACACCTTTTTCCGCAAGGAATTCAAACTGTTCAGGGTCAACTGAACCCCATGGCCTGAGTCTCTCAATTTCGTTGTCGTAAGCAGTCTTAGTTGAATAAAGTGTTTTCTTTTCTTCAACCATGTCTGTTACTTCTCTGGCAAGTTCAAAAGCCGAATCTTTATCAAGGGATTTAGACTTTGCCTTTTTTGGAGCCTTGATTTCTGAAAGAATTGAAATCGCAGTCTCCAGAACAGAAGTTTTCTTTTTGCACAAAGAAAGTTCTTCGCTCTTGCCTTCAACTTCTTCGAGATGAACAACGCCGAGTTTTCTAAGATCTTTTAATGCCTGTCTGCGTTCTTTTTCAAGAACAACAAGACTTATTTTTTTCATTGGGACTATCATGCTAAAGCCCCCTCATCTTTTAATTGTGCAGCAGCCTGATTACGCTGGTCGATTTTCTTTTTGGAAATCTTAGAGCGTACGACTTCACTAACCTGCTGGTCACCCAGATAAACAGAAATCTTTTTGATATTTGATTTTGCTTCCGGGATTTTAACTTTCTCAAACAGATTTACGCGCTGGCTTGTAGTGCGCAATTCATTGGACAGAAGCCGTACCTGTTCATCAAGAACTTCAGCTTCAAGATCGAGAGAAAGTGCTTTTTCCATGCGGTCTGCAGCAAGATCAATCCATAACGGAGTTGAATACAGATCGTAGTCTCCGCGACTAAAATCTGCTCCTTCATACACCGGAATGGTTACACCGGCAATGTTGCCGAATCCCTTTTTAATATTACGGACTGTAACCATGTCAGGCTTGAAGGCTTCTTCTTCGCCAAATACACCAATCCACACCTTGAATTCTTCTTCAAGGGCGACTCTCCGGCTTCGGACATCTTTTGCCTTAGCCTCGATAGTACGGATTTCGGACTGAAGCTGCTGTTTTTTGAGAGTAAGAGTCGGAAGATAACGCTGGTACATTTTCAGCGCGTCTTTTTGTGCTTTCTGCTCATTTTTAGTCAGCTTAATTTTTGCCATGCCCTATCCCCGTTAGTTATTCGGCCAATATTCAGTAATCAGCTCAGACTTAATACCAGTTTCATCCTTTTCAAAACAGTCTGCGAGGATTTTCCAACCCAGGTCGAGAGCCTGTTCGAGGGAGATGTTAACTGACAAATCCATCATTTGTTTTTCGAAAAGTTCACCGTATTTGAGGAGCTTTTCATCCCATTTACTCATCATAAAGCCCATGGATTTCTTTTCCAGGGTATCTTTGTAAGATGAATAAAGACGAATCATAGCGTCCATAAGTGCACGGTGGTCTTTACGTGTTTTACCGTTTACGTTCTGCTTAAGACGTGACAGAGAACCGAACGGTTCAATGCGTCCGCCCTTAAGGTAGTACTGACCTTCAGTGATGTAACCTGTGTTATCAGGAACCGGGTGAGTAACGTCATCACCAGGCATTGTAGTTACAGCAAGAATTGTTACGGATCCGCTGCTGTCAAAGTCAACGGCCTTTTCGTAACGTGCTGCAAGCTGTGAGTACAGGTCACCAGGATAACCGCGGTTAGAAGGAACCTGTTCCTGTGTAATGGCAATTTCCTTCATTGAGTCAGCGTAGTTTGTCATATCAGTAAGGAGTACAAGTACATCCTTGTTCTGAAGAGCAAACTGTTCTGCAACTGCAAGTGACATATCAGGAATCTTGATACATTCTACAGTCGGGTCAGCAGCAGTATGAATGAACATTACTGTTTTGCTCAATGAACCGCCTTCTTCAAGAGTTTTCTTAAAGAAGAGGAAGTCATCGTATTTAAGACCCATACCACCGAGAATGATTACGTCAGCTTCGGCCTGCATGGCGATGCGTGCAAGCAGCTGGTTGTATGGTTCACCTGAGATTGAGAAAATCGGAAGTTTCTGTGAAACAACCAGAGTGTTGAACATATCAATCATCGGAATGTTTGTTCTCATCATACGTTCTGCAAGGATACGTTTTGACGGGTTAACAGACGGTCCGCCGATTGGTTTGAGGTTTTCTGCAAGTGAAGGTCCGTTGTCGCGCGGTTCACCGGAACCGTTGAAGATACGGCCGAGAAGGTCATCGCTGAATGAAACCTGCATATCATGTCCAAGGAAGCGAATCTGATCTCCGGTTGAAACACCGCGTCCGCCTGCAAATACCTGGAGCGAAACTACATCACCGTCGATTTTATTAACTTCGGCAAGGGACTTACCAAAGCGGGTTGTGATTTCTGCAAGTTCATTGTATTTTACGCCTTCTGCACGGACAGTAATTACGGAACCTGTAATTGATTCAATTCGACTATATACTTTGTTCATAATTATTCACCGTCCTTAAGAAGTTTTTCTGCTGCAGGACCAAGACGTCCACCTTTTGAAGCATATAGCTGGTCGATGTCGCCTTCGATCTTTTTGAATGCATCGCTTGTATCTTCAACATAGTTCCAGTCGATGAACTTCTGGCGCAGCTGGTTAAAGTAAGTACGTGCATCATCTTTATCAGCAAAATCAAAGTCAGAACCAAGAATCCTGATAAGTTTGTCAAGGTCGTATTTCTGACGTTCAACAGTAGCGTTGGCATCAACTGCATCGAATGAGTTCTGCTGGAAGTAAACTGCATCAAGCATTTCTTCCTTGAGGTAAACGATGTAGTCTTCAAGAGAAGTACCTTCTTCACCAACTACCTTCATCATGGAACCAACATCAACGCCCTGTCTCATGATATTGCGGCAGAACTGAACTTTTGGTTCAGCGATAACTCCCGGATATTTTGACCATGAAATAAGAGGGTCAATTGCAGGATATTTACGTGCATCTGAACGTGCACGGGAAAGTCCGTGGAAGGCTCCGACAACTTTAAGTGTTGCCTGAGTTACTGGCTCTTCAAAGTTACCGCCGGCAGGAGAAACTGTACCACCGATTGTTACTGAACCAACTGAACCGTCAGGAAGTTTTACCTGACCGGCACGTTCGTAGAATGCGGCGATATAAGATTCCAGGTAAGCCGGGAATGCTTCTTCGCCAGGGATTTCCTCAAGACGGCCTGACATTTCGCGCAGAGCCTGTGCCCAGCGTGATGTAGAATCGGCAAGAAGAAGAACGTTAAGACCCATCTGGCGGTAGTATTCTGCCAGGGTTACAGATGTGTAAACCGATGCTTCGCGGCTGGCTACCGGCATTGAAGATGTATTACAAATGATAATTGTACGTTCCATCAAAGACTTTCCGGTTTTCGGGTCCTTGAGTTCAGGGAATTCAGTAAGTGTTTCTACAACTTCACCGGCACGTTCACCACAGGCAGCGATGATTACGATGTCAACGTCCGCATACTTTGAAGTTGTGTGCTGAAGTACTGTCTTACCTGCACCGAATGGTCCAGGAATACAATATGTACCGCCCTTTGCAACCGGGAAGAATGTATCAATAAGGCGAACCTTAGTAACCATTGTTTCTGTCGGTGCAAGACGTTCTGCATAGCAGTTTACTGCACGTTTTACAGGCCAGCGGAATGACATTGTACATTTAACTTCATTTCCCTTTTCGTCTGTCAGAACGGCAAGTGTATCATCCAGAGTGTAGTCACCTGCACTTACGATTGATTTTACTTTGTATGAACCAAGCAGATAGAATGGAACAAAAATCTTGTGTGTAAATGGTCCTTCAGGAACAGTTCCAAAATATTCGCCGGCCTTGAGTGTATCGCCTGCTTTTGCAGTCGGTGTAAAACTCCATTTTTTTGAGCGGTCGAGAGGATCTACATAAATACCTCTTTCAAGGAACCAGCCTGCTTTTTCTGCAAGAAGCGGCAGCGGGTTCTGCAAACCGTCGTAAACCTGTCCAAGAAGGCCAGGTCCAAGTTCAGCAGACAAAAGGTCGCCGGTAAATTCAACTGGATCACCGCATTTGATTCCCTTTGTCATTTCATAAACCTGCATTTGCGCAATATTTCCGCGGATACGGATTACTTCGCTCTTGAGGCTTGATCCTTCTACTTTTACATAGGCAACTTCGTTCATGGAAATATTTCCGTCAAATTCGACAGAAACCATGTTACCATTTACGCCGACTACCTTTCCTTTAGTATCCGTCATTAGTTTACTCCCGTAGTTTTGTCAGCACTGGAATCTGCATTCAGAATGCTGTCATAGATTTTATGATAACAAGCCATACCCTTTTCAGCATCAAATTTCTTGATACGCAGCGCAAGCTTGAGTTTTAACGCGTATGAAAATACCGAATCAATTGAAAATTCATCAGATGGTTTAATGTTTTCGATTAATTCTGCGCGATACTTATTGAGGTAACGTTCAGCGGCAAGTGGGCTTTCCATACCGCAGGCAGTACGAGCCGTCTGAACAATTTCCGGAGAAAATGTACGGTTTTCAAGATCGAATTTCTTGTTTAAACGGAGGGCACGAATCTGAGCCAGGGCAAAACGCAGGTCCCGTTCATTATTGTACCAGCTGTCAAGAAAAGCTGAACCTGTACTTACCCCCTGTCTCGGTGGTTCAAGTGATAATTCCCTTATTAGTTTTAAACTTTTATCGTCCAGAAAACGTGAACATAAATCGAGAAAATATTCTTCCGTTACCGGCAGATCTGCTTTTTCGTTATCGATGGAAAACGAAGGCAGCTGTGCCATAAGATAATACTGATTAGACACTATTTAGATGCCTCTTTCATAAGTTTTGCGATTCTCGGATTAAGATATGAACTGAAAAGTTCTGCCACAGAATCTGCAGAGTAATCATAGAAAGCAGCACCATCTTTTACTCCGATACGGAAGCCGGCAGCAACAGAATTGTCTACTCCGAGAGTCAATCCCTTGGAGATTTCTGCCTTGAGTGCGGCCTTGAGCCCGTCTTCGACCTGCTTTAAATCTTTTTCGTTAAGAAGGACAGAAACATCTTCTGCTGAAGTGTTTTTTACCCATTCTTTAATAACTTCCGGAACAAGTTTTACCAGCATATCTTTTGAATAAACAGAAGATACTTCGCCGTTAACCAGTGTTGAAAGTTCTTTCTGAATACTGTCTCTGAAAGCAATCAAAAGGTTGCGTCCGGCCTGTCTGATGGCATCTTCACCGGATTTCTGGAGACGTTCAGTTTCGTCTTTAGCCTGTCTGATGATTTTATCAGCTTCGGCTTTTGCATTTGAAATGATTTTTTCGGCTTCTTTCTGAGCCTCAGAAATTGTCTTGGAAGCAGAATTCTCAGCAGCGGCAACACCGTCTCTTTTGATTCTGTCAATTAACTCTTCTACCTGAGTGTCCATTTGAACCTCGCTTTTTGTCTGAATTTATAGTTATACAACCGTATAAATTTTATCACAAAATATCGGGATTTCAACATAATAAAGTGTTAAGGAAAAAAGAAAATTGTGTTAACGGAAGAGCGGAAATTAAAAATCCATATCGATTGCAAACTGAACTTCCGTTACTGTCATGGAAAGTTCCTTTGCAATTTCGTCCACGCTATAGCCTTTTTCATAAAGTTCCTTTACTTTCTGAGAAGAAGACTTTTTAGGCTTAACCGGATTGTCCGTGTATGTAACGTTGAGGCCGAGTTTAGGAATTGAAGCAACTGTCGACCCCTGGTCGTCTATCATGAATTTTGTTCCTGTTTTGGAAACAAGTGGGTGCTCTTCTTCTTCCTCAAAATCCAAGGTGCCCTGCTGTTCGTGGAGGGCCATCTTTCCCTCATGAGTAATTGAATAAACATCCTGCGCCCTCATGCTGTCGGTCAGGGACTCAGTTCTTTGTGTGGGAGACGGTCGTGAATTTGTATTTCCTGCAATAATTGACGCCTGGGAAATTGTCTTTTGAAGCTCCCAGGATTTTGCTTTTTTATCAAGTTCTGATTTGGCAACGGAAATGTGACGGTCTGCATCAGCGGCGGCGGCCTTTAGCTGTTTGAGTTTTGATTCAATTAAATCAATATCCCGGGCTGTAATGCGGTTGATATCTTCAATCATGCGGGTAACTTCGGCACGTGTTGAATAAAGTATATCGTCCGTAGAAAACAGTTTTTTGAACTTGCGCAAAAACACAAACCAAAAAACTATATTCAGCACGATGAGAAAAAATGCTAGAACTGAAATTCCGATCATTTATAATTACCCCGAAATATCTACATTTAAGCCAAGATAGGACTCACGGATTTCCGAAACCTTTTTTTTAGGCTGTTCTTCGCCCTCCCTGTCTTTTTTCTGACCCGCATCCCCCTGCTGACTCTGGTGACCTTCATCCTTTACCTGCTGGGATTTTGCCTGGTCATCTGCGGTTTTATGAACTAAGGTTGCCTGCTCCGCATTCTGCCTGATTAAATTTGCTTCCTGCATGGCCTGGGTAAGCTGGTTACCCTGCTGCATCTGTGAAACAGTCTTTGCGACGTTATTCATTTGAGAATACATTGTCTGCAGATCAATTGGTTGAATAGCCATCAGGTCCCTTTATATCGTCAAATTCCGGCTGAACATACTTGCCGCGGCGGACAAAGCCTTCTTCGTAGTAGAATGTTACGCTCTTAACATCTGCGCGGACTTCGTCCTTTTCATCACGAACGTAGATTTTAACGCCAGTGTAGACTGTTCCGGACGCATATACCTTACCAATATTTTTGAGTTCACGAAGGTGTGCCTGAATGGATGTAATTTCTGTATTGAACTCTTCGTTTTCTTTTTTGATTTCGGCCTTTCGGACACCCAGTTTCTTGAGGTTTTCTTCCTTGTCTTTCGGAAGATTTTTACGAATCTTCTTCTGGTTTTCCAGGGTCTGAAGGTTGAGTTCAAGTTCTTCAAGTTCTTTAAGGTTATTGCCCTGCATTTCAAGGAGTTCTGCAAGGCGGTGCTTGGCCTTAGGATCCACACCGACTTCGATAACTGTTTCTGTACCGCCACCGGCTGAACCGATGTTTTTTGCAAGAACGGTTTCTGTTGCAAACAGATGTCCACCGGTAATCTGAGCGCGCTTTCCCTGAAGAATAATACGGCGCTGGGCAGAAACTTCACTGTTCATGATTGAGTCATTTACAATGATATTTTCCTGAACCGTAACCTTTGTATTCTGAATGAATTTTGCCCAGAGCGAGCCGCCGCAGATGATTTCGCCTTCATCACGACCAACAATACCCTGGCTTACGATGATATCTCCGTCGCTTTCCAGGTGACTTGCACCAACGGCACCGTTAACTTCGATGTTACCGCTTGCCTTGACGTCAAATCCGTCTTCAACGTTGCCGTTAACGATAACGGTTCCGAGGAAGGTGATGTTACCGGTTTTAATGTTAACTCCATCAACTTCCATGATAGGTTCAACATTGATTTTATCGTTAATGAGGAGAACCTGACCGTCCATTGCGGCAAGAATTGTGCGTCCGTCGGAGTCCACAGTAACGTTCTTTCCCAGCGGCAGGTTGATGTCTTTTCCGTTTTTAGCTTCGAGATAACGGCCGAAGAGAGTTTTTCCAGATCGGCCGCGTTCAGCAAGCATTTTTTGGGCAAGAGGCTGTCCCTGTACAACGTTCTGAATAAGGTTGAGTTCCTTAAAGTTAACCTGACCGTTTGCAGCTTCTTTTGCACGAATCTTGGAGCGGTCAGTTTCAAAGTTGTATGCGATATAAGCATCCCGTCCGTCAATGGGCTGAACGGCTTCTGCAACAACAACCGGCACATTGTAAACCGGCCGGTCAACGAGGGCTTCAATTTTTTCGTCACTAATACCTGCAACAACTCCCTGAGTTTTAAGGGCGCGTTCAATCATTTCGTGGCTGATGTCTGCACCACCAAGTGAAGGAGCATTGATTGTACAGGTAGCCTTCATTTCGTCATTTGAAATATCGATTACGAACAGGGCATCGTTTGCAGGTTCATGGGTGTAAGTACCGATAACTTCGTAAACGCCTCCGGTACCGGATTCTGCAAAATGGCGTATCTTCTTTTCGTCCAGGTCTTTTGTATCCGGACGCTTGAGGTCTGCAATAATTTCATCTGCATCAACAGGCTTTCCATTTCCAACAGGGGGATTGATTTTGAGATGAAGTTCCGACCCGAATCTGTGGATAAAGTATTCGCCGTCTTTATCTGTGTGGATTTCTTCTTCTGCCAGTTCTTCGTTGCCAAAGAGGCTGATTTCCTTTTCCTTTGCGATTTTGGCAACAGTTTCTGCGTTCTGGTAAACAACTATTGTCCACGGCTTTTTTGCAAGACCAAGAAAGCCTTCAAAACCTTTTTCCCGGACTTCGTATTCGAGATTTGCAACCTTTGTACCCAATTGAACAGCGGCGTCTGCGAGGGCTTCTTCCAGGGTGTCTGCCCTGACTTCAACGCTTTGAACGCTCTGTTCAAGCTTGAGAAGTTCTGCCATATCTGTTCTGATCGTGTCTAAGGTAACCATGATTTTTTCTTGAATTAAATAATTCCCTTGCGGAAGTTTGTCAATTTTGCACGGAGGCGCAGGTTTGCCTTTGTGTGCAGCTGAGAAATTCTTGATTCACTTACATCGAGAACCTGACCGATTTCCTTAAAGGTCAAATCCTCGTGATAGTAGAGAACGATTACCATTTTTTCTTTTTCCGGAAGTTCGTTGATTGCCTGAATAATAACCTTGCGGATTTCTTCCCGTTCAATCTGAACATCAGGATTTAAGCTTGAAGGTGACTCAATTGTATCGGCGATGGAAAGATGATCATTGTCATCTCCGCTGTTCCATACATCGTTGAGGGAAATAATGCTTGAAGCACTAACCTTCATGATTGTCTGGTGATATTCTTCTTCCGTGAGGTTCATCTGCTCTGCGATTTCTGAATCGCTGGCAGTACGTCCAAGTTTTGATTCAAGTTCAGAGATTGTATCTTCAATTTCCCGGGATTTCTGACGAACAGAGCGGGGAACCCAGTCCAGCTGACGCATTTCATCAAAAATTGCACCGCGGATACGTGTTACGGCGTAAGTTTTGAATTTTACATTTTTTTCCGGGTCATACTTATTGATTGCATCAAGAAGTCCAAACTGACCAAATCCAACTAAATCATCAAATTCCATACTGGCAGGAAGTCCTACAGATACCTTACCAGCAACATACTTAACCAAAGGCATATATTGTCTTATGAGCCTGTCGCGTAACTGAGGAGATCTTGTTTTTTTGAATTCAATCCAAAGTTTGTCTTCTTCTTCGTCGTTAATAATCTGCGGCTTTTCAGCGTCCATATATTTTCCTTTTTTTTAATTGTCTTTTGACAATATAGTTCTTATTGCCTGGGCCATGACATCAGCATTTTGGGTGCTGGCTGTCTGCCCGTCCGGGAACTGCGCACCACCGGAAGATTTACCGGAAGTTGCAAATTCACTATCATTAATTATATCACCAATTTCGCCATCTTTCTTGCCTGTATCCAAATCTTCGATATCAGGAAGACTGTCAACTTCGGGCAGCTGTTCGTCTGCAGGAGCACCTTCCGGGGAAGCTGAAACCTGGGGAGCGGAGGCTGCAAGGTTGACCGGCGTAAAGGCCGCATCATTCTTTGGAACTGCGTCCATGGCTTTTGGCGGCGCAGTAACCTCCGGTTCTGGGGCCGGCACCGGATTAACAGGTGCACTAGAGGAAGGTGCAACCGGTTCAACCGGAGCTGAATCAGAAACACTTGCTGCTTCTTCAGCACTTTCTTCAGTAACATCTTCGTCGGGATCTACTTTTTCCGCGGCAGAAGGTTTTGCGTCACTTTGAAGAGCGCTTCTGTTGTTTTCTACAAAGAATTTCGGTCCGTTTTCTTCTTCTTCAAGGGGGTCATCGTCGATGACCAGATCTACCTGACCGCTTGTGCGGCTTTGAGGCCGGGAAGAAGGCTCAGAGGTTACACCGTCTTGGGACAGAAATTTTGAATAAAGGAAAGAACTGCCGGCAGCGACGGCGGAGAATACAAGAGCAGAGATAAATGCCCTGAAGAGAACGCTCAGAAAAGCGTTTCTACATATGATTCCCACAAGAAATGATAAGATAAATCCTGTTGCAGCTGATATACTGACGGATTTTACATTAATCACATCTTTCCTCCCACTATTAAAGATTAAGGCAAAAAGCCCGTTAGGTCAAGTTTTTATTTTTTTCTGAGGAACTTGCGGAGGAAACTTGAAACACCTTCGCTTGATGTAAGTTCAGTTTTTTCTATGCGTCCCACAATGTGTTTGATACATTGGGCAGGCTTAGAAGTCGGGTTTACAATCATAAACGGCTTCTGGCGGATAACCGATGCTGAAACAACAGGGTCATCGTAAACAAAGCCGATGTAGTCAACTTTATAGTTAAGGAACTGGCCGACGATTGTGATGATGCGGTCAGAAATTTTCTTACCTTCTTCTGCCGAGTGAACGCGGTTTACAAGAAGCTTGATGTTGATTTCCCGGTCAACAAGTTCAGTCGTGATGATTTTAATCATCCCGTATGCGTCTGTAATCGCAGTTGGTTCAGGAGTTGTAACTACATAAACTTCATCTGCGGCAGCGACAAACTGCAGTACGTTGTTGGCAATTCCCGCACCGGTATCGATGATGATGATATCGGCGTTGCCCAGCTGAATGA
>DLYJ01000229.1 GCA_003447785.1 Treponema sp. | reverse complement strand
GTTGCAGTTTCTGCAAAAAGAAGTGGAGTTTCGCGGCCGATATAATCGCGCTGAATTGTTTCTAATTCCTTAATAAAAGCCGGGTCTGCCATCGCCTTTTTAAATTCAACTTCAAGCTCGTCGAGGGGACGGCGAAGAACTTCGGCAACGTATTTGCCGCCAAAATTGTCAAAAAAACCATTTTCTGAATAAGACATATATTTCCTCTTATACTTTTTATTTACAGTCGGCCGACAGTATATCAAAAAAGCATTTTAATTTCTCTACATTTTTGATTCCCGGCTCACTTTCTACAGACGAACTCACATCGATAAGTTCAGGATTGTAGTTTTTTATAATTGAATTAACATTGTCAGCAGTAATGCCACCTGCAATCCAGAGTTTATGTTTTTCCGAAACTTTTTTTACTAAATCCGCATCAACCTGGATTCCGGTTCCGCCAACTGCAGTTTCAGAAATTGCATCGATTAAAATGCGCGGTTCTCCGATTGAATTCAAATATTCAAAATCCTCAAGATCACCGGCAGTTTTGATATTTACGGCGCAGTAATGGGGAAGTTTGTTGAGGTCAGGATTTTTGATGAATTCTTTACAAACTCTGATTCCGTGGAGCTGGATAAAATCCACTGTTCCGCTGCAGGCAAGCTTGATTGCCTGGTCGTACTCATCGCTGTCATTGTCTGCAACAACTGCAACGAGGGCCGGCCGTTTGTCACCAAACTTCTTTTCAAGTTCAGCCTTACATTTTTGTATGAATGAAGCATTTGTGTTCCGTCTTGATTTATTGAATAAAATGAATCCAAGAAAATCTGCTCCGCATTCTGAAGCAAAAACTGCGTCAGAAAGATTTGTGATTCCGCAGATTTTTACCAGGGGACGCTTTGAAGGGCCGTCGGAAAGTTCCGGGCGGATTGCGAAGCGGACCCATGAGTCGCCGCGCATATCAACCGGAGTTTTTTCAAAAGCTGTAACGTATTCTTTGGCAATTTGAGGATTTCTGGCAGCGGCTTCTCCAAGCAGAATCGCATTGAATCCCATGCTTGCGGCAAAGCCCGCAGAAGAAGGGCTTAAAATTCCGCTTTCAAAGGTAACGCGGGCGTCCGGGGCAATCTGTTTGATTTTTTTTAACATTCTGGCCGGTGTGAGAAGGTCGATTGTAAAATCGCGCAAATCGCGGCTGTTAACGCCGCACAAAATGTACTGGTGTTCAACACGGGACATCACGTATTCAAGTTTCTGCAGGTCGTCGTCAGAGCGTACTTCCAGGAGAACTGAGATTCCCAGGGATGCGGCTTTCTGAGCCATTTTTAAGAGGGTTTGTTTATCAAGGATGCGTGCAATCAGTAAAACTGCATCGGCTCCCGAGCGGAATGCAACTTCAACTTCGTTTTCGTCGAGAAGAAAGTCTTTGCGAAGGACAGCCGGCCCTGTAAGACCGGTTTCTTTTTCAAAAGCGTCTACTGCGGCGCAGACTTTCATCAGGTCCTGCAAAGTTCCTTTAAAATAATGAGTTTCTGTCAGACAGCTGATTGCCCGTGCGCCGGCTCTGCTGTAGGCAAGTGCAGTTGCACCGGAGTCCAGATTAGGGGCAATGAGGCCCTTGCTGGGACTTGCGCGTTTAACTTCAAGAATAACACCTTTCGACTGCACAAAGGGATGAATTTTTCGTGTGCGTTTTTCCGGAATGTCAAATCCAAATTCATAGCCGAGAGATGCTATATCCTGTTTTCTTTTATCAACAATCGTCTGAAGAATATTAGAACTCATTGCATGCCTTTTTTATTTCTTCAATTTTTGCAAGTGTTTTGCCCGAGTCGAGGGCAGAAAGTGCCATGTCATAGCCTTCTTTCATCGAACGCGCTTTTCCGCACAGATACAAAACTGCTCCTGCGTTTAAGCCCACAGCGTAACGGATGGTTCTGCGGCCCTTTCCTTTGAGTACTTCCATGGCGAGAGCGGCGTTTTCCGGGCCGTTACCGCCAAAAAGTTCGGTTTCGTCTGCGTCGGTAATTCCAAATTTTGCCGGGTTGATGACAAACTGGCTTTCCTTGCCGTTTTCGTCAATTACGTAAGCGTTTGTAATTGCGCATGGAGAGATTTCGTCGTAACCGTCTTCCGAGTTTACAACCATGACGCGTTTTGCACCCAGGGCTTTTGCGGCTCTGGCATAATCCTGCAAAAGGTCTTTTGTGTAAACCCCGAGAACTTCATACTGGGCGCCTGCCGGATTCAACAGAGGGCCCATTACATTGAATATGGTTTTGATTCCCAGGGCTTTGCGGACAGGACCTGCAAAGCGCATGGCCGAGTGATAGAGTGGAGCCATCAAAAAGCCAAAACCTGTTTTATTAATCATCTGTGCACTCTGTTCCGGAGTGAGATTTATGTTGTAACCCATTCCTTCAAAAAAGTCTGCGGCGCCTGATTTTGATGAAACAGCGCGGTTACCGTGTTTTGCAACTTTTTGTCCGCAGCTGGCAGCAATCAGAGCCGAGAAAGAAGAAATATTGAATGAACCCTTTCCGTCGCCACCTGTACCTACGATTTCCGCAAGTCCTTCGCTGCTGACAGGGACACTCTTCTTTTTGCTCAGGAGAGCTTTTGCACAGCCGATCATTTCGCTGACTGCGAGCCCTTTTGAAGCCATGGCAACAAGGATTGCCGACATTACGCGTTCGTCCATTGTGCCGTCAGTCAGGTTTTCCATAAAGAGGGCAGCCTGTTCTTCAGACAGATCTTTTCCTGCAATCAGCTGGTTCAAATACTGTGAGTGGTGGATATTTTCTCTCTGGTATTTGATAAAGCCGGTTAAAAGGGCCTTGCCGTTTTCGCTTGCGATACTTTCCGGATGGAATTGAATTCCTTCAATCGGCAGGGTTTTATGGCGGATACCCATAATGTCACCGTCCTTTGCCCGGGCAGTAACTTCAAATTCGGGAGGGAGTGTGGATTCGTCAATTACGAGGCTGTGATAGCGTGTAAATTTTGCGTTCATTCCGATTAAGCGGAAAAGTCCCTTTCCGTCGAGGCGGATATCTTCGACAATTCCGTGGCGGATGTACTTTGCCTGAACAATGCGCGCCCCGAAGGCTTCGCCGATTGCCTGGTGACCGAGACAGATTCCAAGAATCGGAATTTTGCCTGCAAAGTATTTGATTGCCTGCTCACAAATGCCTGCCTGATGGGGAGCTCCCGGGCCCGGACTTACGATTAAGCGGGACGGGTTCATCTGGGCAAGCTGTTCAACTGAGTACTGGTCGTTACGAACAACTTTGATTTCTTCGTCAGTAACAGTTGCAAGGTATTGAATTACATTAAAAGTAAATGAATCATAATTATCTATAACTAAAATCATAAAAGTCCTCCAGTTGTGCTTACTTTGTCAAAGTGTCAATCAAAGCACCGAGTTTTTCGCAGGTTTCCTGATATTCGCGCTCAGGGTCAGAGTCGTAAACGATGCCGCCTCCGGCCTGCAAACTGAAAATTCCGTCTTTTTTAATCGTACAGCGGATTGAAATACAAAAATCCAGGTCGCCGCTGTTCTGAACATAACCGACTGCACCCGCATAGAATTTGCGCTTTGTATTTTCAAGACCGCTCAAAATCTGCATTGCGCTGATTTTCGGGGCACCGCTTACAGTTCCTGCCGGGAATGCGGCACGCAGAACCTGAATCGGTTTGATTCCGTCGCATACCTTTCCTTCGGTGCTTGAAACAAGGTGGATTACATGGCTGAAAAGTTCGCATTCCATAAACTGAGGAACAGTTACAGTGCCTGTCTGGCAGACACGTCCCAGGTCGTTGCGTGCAAGGTCAACGAGCATCAGGTGTTCGGCGCGTTCTTTTGGATTTGAACTCAATGTTTCCTTCAACTGCTCGTCTTCTTCGTCGCTTGTGCCGCGGCGGATAGTGCCGGCAATCGGGTGGATTGTAGCGGTTCCCTTGCGTACCCGAACGAGGCTTTCAGGAGATGCTCCGGTAAACTGGAATTCACCAAAATCGATGTAGAACAAATATGGTGAAGGATTAACCTTTCTGAGTTTTCCGTAAACCTGAAGGGCTGTGGCCTTGCATTCAATCTGAACGCGGCGGCTTGGAACTGCCTGGATGATATCGCCTGCAACGATGTGGCGCTTGAGGGCGGTAACTTTCCGGATGTATTCTTCCTTTGACTTTTCAATGTCGGTAACCATTTTGTATTCAAACGGACGGTTATCTTCTTCAACATAAGAAAAGTCCATGTCGTTCATGCGGCGGAGTAGTTTGTCAAATGCTTCTTCAAGATCGATGCGGTGTTCGTTGTAATTCAGGCCGAATACATGAATTTCTTCCGTAAAGTGGTCAAAAACGATGTAGATGTGGCCTGCAACAAAAAGGCTTTCAGGAATTTTAAGGCTGTCTTCCTGTTCAAAAAAGTGAATGTTATCACAGTGTTTGGCAAATTCGTAACTCAGGTAACCCAGTCCTGAGGCAGGCAGAGGAATTTCTGCAAGTTTTCCGGATGTTGAATCCTTATGCTGCTGTGCAACGTACAAAAGTGCATCAAGAATGTCCGGTTCCTTTAAGTTTCCCAGTGCATCGCGGCTTTCTACGCCGTCTGTATTGAATGGAATTCGTTTACCTTCAACGATAAATGCAATTCCTTCGTTGTCCTGCACTGTCTTAAATGCTTCTTCTGTCATTAAAATTGAATAACGCTCACGGCCTTTAGCAAAACTGGCTGATTCAAGGATGGCTGTGGCTCCGATTTTTTTTGCCAGGAGATATGGTGTATATCTTACGTTTGGTACTGACTTATATAAAAAATTAATCGTAGAGCTCATAATTCCTCCGATGTTGTTACTATGAATAGTAACATATACCAAATAGATGTTACTGTCAATAGAAACATAAAAAATTTATAGAATTTTTGTTTTATCCGGAATTTTGCTATGCTCTCCTTAAAAAATTTAGTAAATTTTCTGAGACGGAAGAAAGACATTTTTCCAATTCAATTTTTTAAGGAGACCCAGATATGGAAATTACATTGACAGAATCAAACTTCGAACAGGAAGTATTGAAAAGTGACAAAGGCGTACTCGTAGACTTTTGGGCAAGCTGGTGTGGGCCATGCAAAATGCTTGCTCCTGTTGTGGCAGAAATCGCAGAAGAACATCCGGAAATCAAGGTTGGTAAAGTAAACGTTGATGACGAGGGCGAACTCGCACAGAAATACGGAATCGTAAGCATTCCGACAGTTATGTTCTTTAAGGACGGAGAACTTAAAAAGACAAGCGTCGGCTTTGTTCCAAAAGAGACACTCCTGGACTTAACGAAATAACTTTCAGGCCGGTGAGCAGTAACTGTCATTACCGGGCCCGACCCGGTAATCTGGAACGGAATGCTCACTTTATGGCCAGCCCTTATTTGTGAGGTAAAAAATGGAATATAATTTTGATGTTAAAAAAATTACGGAAGAACTTGTTGATTGGATCCGCAACTGGATTAAAAACAACGGAAACGACAGGACTAAAGTTATAATCGGTGTTTCCGGAGGAAAAGACAGTTCAACTGTAAGTGCCCTTCTGGTTAAGGCTCTTGGAAAAGACCGTGTGGTTGGGATAATGATGCCGAATGGCACGCAAAAGGATATTTCAGACTCACAGAAACTTGTTGACCACCTGGGAATTCAACATTTTACGGTAAACATCAATAAGGCTTACAAGGGCTTGCAGAAGGCCTTCATTGAAGCTGGAATCGCTGAACCGGCACAATCTGGTTCCGGGTCAGCAGACGATGCCTTTACGCCGGGCTTCAGGACAAATACACCTGCGCGACTGCGTATGGCAACCCTGTACGGTGCAGCCGCAATGATTGGTAACTGCCGCGTTGTAAACACCTGCAACTTGAGCGAAGACCTGGTGGGCTACTCAACTTTTTACGGAGACTCAGCAGGAGATTTTGCTCCAATCAGCAAACTTACCACGGAAGAAGTCGTTCAAATCGGCGACTATCTGGGACTCCCTCACGATTTGACACACAAGGCGCCCAGTGACGGAATGTGCGGCAAAACCGACGAAGACAATCTTGGCTTTACCTACCATGAAATCAACGAAATTGCCCGAAAAGGAATCAAAGGTCCGAATTACGACAAAATCATTCAGAAATTCAACTGGAACATTTTTAAAGTCCGCATCATAAATTTACCGTGCTACAGGCCTGATCTGCCGTTAAATTTCGAAATATAATGATGTTATATAAATTTGCATTTAAATAAATTATTTGCTCGAATTTTCCTCACTTATTGATTAAAATTGTAAGTATATACATGTCTTTAAAGAAGACATTTTAAAAAGTGAGGAATTTTATGGAAAAGACAAAGAAGAAGAGAAGTTTAGTCTTCGTTCTGGTTGCTTCCCTTGGTTTTTTAATTTTGTGTATCAACACATTCCAATCTGTTCTAATCGGTAAATTGTCCAAACGCTCGCTTATCCGTGATGACAAGGAAGACTACAGCAACATGTGTACTGCCTACACACTTGCGGTAGAAAATGAACTTGAAGCACGCATGAATGCTTTGTCACGTTATGTTCATGCTGATATTGCCCGCTGGGGTTCAGTTGAACAGATCGGCCACTGGCTTGAAAATGAAACAGTTG
>DLYJ01000245.1 GCA_003447785.1 Treponema sp. | reverse complement strand
GACGGAAAGGTATTCGGTTACTTCGGCCCTGCCTGGTACATTGATTACTTTCTGGCACCGGCTTCACTGCAGTTTCCTAAAGCCGAGCGGACAGCCGGAAACGGCTCTTACGGAGACTGGGCTTTCTGCGCCGGTCCTAAACCCTTCAACTGGGGCGGAACATGGATTTGTGCGGCAGCAGGAACTGACAATAAAAAACTTATCCGCGAAATTATGTACACGCTTACCTGCAAAAAGGACGTAATGGCGGCAATTGCAAAAGAAGCAGGTGACTTTACAAACAATGCGGAAGCGATGAAAGAAGTTGCCGAAAGCGATTACCAGAATCCTTTCCTCGGCGGACAGAACCACATCAAGGTATTTTTGGAAAACGCGCAGGCACTTACTAAAAAGCATGCGTGCCCTTACGACCAGGGCCTTTGCGAAAAGTTGCAGGAAAGTTTTAATCCGTTCTTTGCAGGTGATGTAACAGAAGACGAGGCATGGAACCACTTCTATGAGGAAGTTGAAGAAATGTATCCAAATCTGGAATGTAAATCAAACAGATAAAAAGATTCAAGCGGGAATGACATGCGGCTTCTGACCGCGGGAATGACACGGAGTGTGAACTTCACACAACGAGGTGTTGTTCTAACGGATTAATTCCAAACTTCGTATTTCAAATCTTTGATTCTTCCTAAATGCCCTTCAGAAGATAGCTGACAATATTTGCATCCAAAAAATATGTCATACTTCCAGTTCCCCGAACTTGATTCCGGTATGAATGGATTCATCTACAGCTTCTGACTCTTCTGAAGAAAGCATACCATATACAGAATTGATCGAATCAAGCTTTTGCTGAATACGCTGCTTTTTTGAATCAGAAAAACTGTTATCCAGAACACTAATAAAAACCCGCTGGTTCGGTTTTAAATCTACAGGTTCAAGAGTTCTTACTGCAGTACCATCAAAATACCCTTCAATTGTCATGGTGCGCCTCCTTTTCAGAAATCATTTTTATTATAGCGCAATTTTTGAAATACTGCATTAAGTTTTATGCTTTTTGACTCTCTCAGCAAAAAAAAGACTGCACTTCACACACTGAAATGCAGTCTTTTTTATTTATTTATATAGCCTTACAGATTAGAGATCAGCCGGGAGTGTGATTCCCAGGGCTTTTTCTGTTTCTTCGTTTTTAGAGAAGTCACATTTTTCAAGATACTGGATTGGCATGTCAGCAGGTTTTTTACCGTCTCTGAGGATTTCTACAGCCTGAGCTGCTGTCTGTTTTCCAAGTTCATAGTAGTTGATACCGTATGTACAGAGAGCGCCAGACTTAACCATTCCGTCTTCACCTGCGATTGTAGGGATTTTAGCTTCGTTTGCAACCATTGCAACTGTAGCCATACCTGCAGCAAGCATGTTGTCTGTCGGGATGTAGATTGCATCAACTTTTCCTACGAGGCTCTGTGTAACCTGCTGGATTTCGTTTGAGTTAGAAACTGAAGCTTCAAGATATCCAAGACCTGCTTCTTTACATGCTTCTTTAGCGAGGTTGATCTGGAATACAGAGTTCTGTTCGCTTGAGCAGTACATAAGACCAACATTTTTTGCTTCAGGAAGGATTTTCTTGAGCAAATCAATCTGTGCCTTTACAGGAGTAAGGTCAGATGTACCTGAAACGTTTGTTTCCGGTTTTGCATTTGATTTTACAAGCTGAGCAGTCTGAGGGTCTGTTACAGCTGTAACAAGAATTGGAATGTCTTTTGTAAGGTTTGCAACAGCCTGTGCAGCCGGTGTTGCAATAGCAAGGATAAGGTCGTCTTTATCGTTAACGAGTTTGTTTGCGATTGTTACACAGTTTACCTGTTCGCCCTGAGCGTTGTTAAAGTCAACAGTGATGTTCTGACCGTCAACATAACCTGCTTCTGCAAGACCGTCGATAAAACCTTTGCATGAAGCATCAAGAGCCGGGTGTTCAACAAGCTGGATTACACCGATTTTCAAAACTTTGTCCGAAGAAACCTTCTTCTTTGAACAACCTGTAAGAGCAAGAGCAGCCATCAACACACATGCTGCAACAGCACTAATTTTTTTCATTTTTTATTTCTCCTTTTTTATCCTTTAGCCGACTTAAAGAAGTTCAATGATACTAAAGGTAGATTATTATATTATAAAATGAGAATGGGCTTACGTCAAACAAAAAGTTGAACCTGTCCGTTTGTTGAATCAAAAATGCGTTCCTTAAAATCATCCGCTAACTTTACTGCAATCTGGCCGCTTACAGTGATGACACTCCCGAAATCTTCCGTAACGTCGTAGAGTTTGTAATTCTGCATGAGTTTTTTAAGAATCTGGTACTGGGCGTAATCGCATTTAAACGAAAAACTGCTTTTATCGATTAATTCAACCAGTTCAAGTTTGTCCAGCACCTGTTTTACGCTGTCCCCGTAGGCGTGAACAAGACCGCCGGTTCCCAGCAGGGTGCCGCCAAACCAGCGTGTTACGGTTACAAGGATGTTTGTGACAGAACGGCCTTTAAGCACGTCCAGCATAGGCCTGCCTGCAGTTCCGCCGGGCTCGCCGTCGTCGCTCATTCCCATCACTTCCGCATTTTTGCCTGAGATAAAGGCGTGGCAGACGTGTGTGGCATCCGAATACTTATTTTTCTGCTCCTTGATGATTGTGCGCACTTCTGCCTGGTTTTGAATTATAAAAACCTCAGACAAAAAACGCGAGCCTTTGATTATCAGTTCGGCGCTTGCAGGCGCGGCAGGAACAAACATACTAAACCGTTTCGTCGTAAAAAGTTGCGATGGCAAAGTAAGCCATGACGAAAGCCTTGTACATATTCAATAAATACAAAAAACTGAATAAGAAATGTGCAACTGATTGAATTGCACTTTCTGTTTTAAATCCAAAATAAGTAGATGCGGCAAAATAGAATAAAGCAAGAACAAGATAACGTGCACTTGACTTTAAGACAAACCAGATTAAAAGCAGGATTTTTTTTCTGATTACCCCTGCGGCAATTCCTGCGGATTTGAATGTACCAATCTCAGGCTTATCGTAGCGGACAAAAAACAAAAACAAAAAGCGGATGGAAATTATTACCGTAAGCAAAAGCAAAACCGCTGCAACCACCAAAATTGAATTAATTTCACCAAAGTGTTTGTCCAAAAAGGCAAGAACGTCGTAGGTTGTGTCTTTTGTAAAATGAATCACGAATCGAATTATGACCGTTACCAAAGCTGCAAGTCCTGCAAAAAAGACTGCCGAGCCGACAAACTGCCTGAATTTTCTGAAGCCGTAAAACAGAAAACCGATGGAAACATAGTCTCCCCTCACCATCCGGAGAAAGAGAACAAAGGCGCCTGCCTGAAGCAGAAACCAGCAGATGATTCCGGCGGCTAGAAGCACGTAGGAAATGCCCATTGTAAGAGGTGTGGTTTTTTCTGTAATTGAAAAATACATCATGGGAGCGAGAAAAATTGCGCTACCAATGGATTCAATTATCATCATTAAAAAAACAGTGGAAAAGGCGTTGCGGAAATTCTTCTGCACGACAGTTGAGAGTTTTTCAGTCATCTTTTCCAAAAGAGCTTTATTATTCTGATTCATACTTTACTAATTAAACAGGCTCAGCTGTTCATTGTCAACTTTAATTGATTCAACTTCCCGCGTACAAAGACGAACACCCTGGGTTTTTAAGCCCCTTTCTTCGTAGTCGTCAGCCTTAAACTGCTCTTCAAGAATTTTTACCCGGGGTTTCTTTTCGTATTTGAGGGTGAATGTAAATTTTTCCCGTGTATCAACGTGCAAAACTTCCATTCCGTCCGGCGCGATAAAGTAGTCTCGGTTCATAATCCAGCTTGGAATTCTACAGCGCTTGATGAATGCGTACTTTGTTTTAGGATCACGGAAAATTACAGTGAACAAAACCTTGTTGATGATTTCTTTTTCTGCAAGCTGACAGAACCACATTCCCTTGTCGATAAAGAGTTTGTCCGGAACATCCGTTACGGCAAAAATACCGTTTTTGCGCATGTAAAGGATACGGTCATAAGGACTTACCTTCATAAGTTCTACGCCGCCTGAAACTCCGATTCCAAGATACCCCTTATCGTCGTAGCGCAGGCTTCTGTCGCTTTTGGCAACGGCTTTAACGTCCACCGCATTGAATTCTGCAATCTCAGTGTGGCGTTTAACATCCATTCCCTTGAATTTACCTATCATGCCTTCAAGATAAGTTACTGCGCAGCCAACCAGGTCTTTAAGAAGACGGGCGATTTCCTTGAGGCGGTTATTGATTGCAAGAACTTCTGCACGGTTTTTATTGATGTCATACAGCGAAATGCGGCGGATCGGAATCTGTAGCAAATGTTCAATATCTTCGTCGGTAATCGGGCGGATAAGTTCTGCCTTGAACAGCTTAAAGCCGTCGTAAACTGCTTTGATTACGGCTTCCTGGGTCTTCTGCTCTTCAATCTTCTTGTAAATGCGCTCTTCGATAAAGATGCGTTCAAGAGTACGAATATGAAGTTTTTCGGTAAGCTGTGAGCGTTCGTATTCAAGTTCATCCTTGATGATAAGTGTAAGCTTGTCAGCATAATACTTGATAATTTCCGTAGCAGTCATTGCAACAGGCATATTATCCTTGATTACGAGCATCTGGCATGAAATTGATTTTTCGCAGTCAGTGTATGCGTAAAGGGCATCCACAACATCTTTTGTGTAAACACCGCGGGGAAGCTTGATTTCGATACAGCAGTGGTCTGTAGTAAAGTTGTCGACAGAACTGATTTTGATTTTGCCGGCCTTGTAAGCGGAGTCAATCGATTCAAGAAGTTCCTTGGCAGTTGAATCAACCGGAAGTTCTGTGATTACGATTTTCTTTTCATCAGAAGTGTCAAATTTGGCGCGGGTTACGATTTTGCCGTTACCGTCGTTGTAGTTTGAAACGTCAATCAGGCCGCCTGTAGAAACATCAGGATAAATCTTGAATTTCTTTCCCTGGAGACATTTGATTTCTGCTTCAAGAACTTCCTTAATATTATACGGAAGAATTTTTGTGCTCATACCAACCGCAATGCCTTCAGCGCCCATAATCAGGGCCAGAGGAATTTTTGCGCGGTACACTTCCGGCTCGGTACTTCGGCCGTCGTAGTTTGGAACATAATGAGTTATATTAGGGTTTGTTACGAGGAATTCTTTTGCAAGGGGGTGTACGCGGCACTCGATGTAACGTCCCGCAGAAGCTCCGTCACCGGTAAACTTGTTACCAAAGTTTCCCTGCTTTTCGATAAAGATTTCCTTGTTTGCAAGGTTTACTAAGGCGCCGTAGATGGAAGCGTCTCCGTGGGGGTGATACTTCATTGTTCGTCCCACAACAAAGGAAACCTTCTGAAAGTATCCGTCATCAACTTCAAAAAGTGTGTGCATGATGCGGCGCTGAACAGGCTTGAGCCCGTCTTCCAAATCAGGAATCGCGCGGTCACGGATTACGTAAGATGCGTATTCAATAAAGTTTTTATCAAAAAGATTTTTTACAAATGCCATAAATTCCCCTCAAATCCAGCCTTATACGTCGATGTCCGCGTTACTGAGCAGGTGCTCTTCGATAAAGTGGCGGCGCTCCGGTGTATTTTTGCCCATATAGAATGAAAGTAACTGAGGTACAATCTTGAGCTGGCTTATTTCTACCGGTGTAAGATGCATTGTTTTTGGATCGATAAACTGCCTGAATTCACTCGGGTTGATTTCTCCAAGTCCTTTAAATCGGCTGGTCTCGCAGTTTTTGCCAAGTTTTGCCTGTGCCTTATCGCGCTCATCTTCAGAATAACAGTAAATGTTTTCTTTTTTGGTGCGGACGCGGAAAAGCGGAGTTTCAAGAATCCAGACGCGGCCGCTTGTAACCAGTTCTTCAAAGTAGCCCAGGAAGAACGTTAAGACCAGGTTACGGATATGAAAACCGTCGTTATCGGCATCGGTTGCGATTACGATTTTTGAATATTTAAGGTTTTCCACAGAATTTTCAATTCCAAGGGCCATCATAAGCTGGTAAAGTTCATCATTTTTGTAGATGTCACTCTGCTTTTTGCCGTACATGTTTTCCGGCTTACCGCGGAGGGAGAAAATTGCCTGTGTGTTTGCATCCCGCGAGTGTGTCATAACGCCCGACGCAGACTGTCCTTCCGTGATGAATATCATACTGTTCTGACCTTTGGCACCGTCTTCCAGGTGGAAGCGGCAGTCGTCCAGTTTTGGAATGCGGATACTAACCTTTTTGGCGGCTTCCTTTGCTTCTTTTTTAACGGCGCTGAGTTCAGTGCGGAGTTTTTCGTTTGCTTCAATTTTTTTCTGAAGCATTTCTGCGGCTTTAGGGTTTTTATGCAGCCAGTCATCAAGCCCCGACTGAACTTCTCCCACAACCCACTGGCGGATATCAGTGTTTCCAAGTTTGTTTTTAGTCTGGCTTTCAAAAACCGGGTCCTTAACCTTTACGAGAATTGCAGCGGTGATTCCTTCACGGATATCTTCGCTCTTGTATGACTCGTGGAAAAAGTCGTTTACGCCCTTAATAAAACCTTCCTTAAAGGCATTAAGGTGAGTTCCGCCGTCTGAGGTGTACTGACCGTTTACAAATGAAAAATAATTTTCGCCGTAAGTGTTTGTATGAGTAAATGCAAACTTTAAGTGAAGTCCGTTATATGAGCCGATTGAATACAAACTTTCTGATTCAAGTTCGTTGGTCAGAAGATCAAGAAGACCGTTCTTGCTTTCATAAGGCTTGCCGTTGAGTGTTAAGGTAAGGCCCGCATTCAGATAGGCGTAATTCCAGAGACGCTTTTCTACGTATTCCATATTGAATGAATACTTTCCGAAAATTGTCTCGTCCGGAACAAATTCAAAATAAGTACCGTTTTTGGTTCCCGGCTTGGTGGCGGCAAGTTTTTCTGATTTGAGCTTTCCCTGTTCAAAAATTGCTTCCTTTGCCTTGCCATCACGGATTGCAATTACACGGAAGTAGGAAGAAAGTGCGTTTACAGCCTTTGTACCCACACCGTTCATACCTACAGAAAACTGGAAAACGTCGTCGTTGTATTTTGCGCCCGTGTTAATCTGGCTTACACACTCAACCAGTTTTCCCAGCGGAATACCCCGTCCATAATCCCGGACCTTTACACGGTTATCCTGTATCTGAATATCGATTTTGTTACCAAAACCGACGATAAATTCATCAATTGAGTTATCGATTACTTCCTTTAAGAGAACGT
>DLYJ01000062.1:5000-29067 GCA_003447785.1 Treponema sp. | reverse complement strand
TCTTGGTACAACGAAAAGAGAATTAAGGTTAAAATAAAAGGACTGCCCCCTTTAAAATTCAGGAGTCAGTCCTTAAAATCAGCCTAGTTAAAGTATCCAATAATTGGGGGGCACTTAATATGTGTCTAAGTCTCAGAGTGCTTATTCAATAAAGCCGCCGAATACCCAGCCTGAAACTTCGTCCTCTCCTAAAGTAACAGTAATAAAATACCATTTTGAAGTAATACCTTCGATGGTTTCTTCACCGTTTGTCTGAATGGAAATTACTCCGCTGGTTCCGTCATCTACTTGTCCGACAACTTCTCCACCGCGGCCAGGCCTTGAACGGATATTAAGTTTTGAACCGTCTTTTGTAGCAATTTTAACTGCTTTATTGTCAATTGCGCTGATATCATCATCAGACACAGTGGATTCAACAACATCTGCAGGAAGAGCCTTATTTACAAGAAGCTGGATCTGCGAAGATGTATTAAGTTCTGCGGCAGCTTTAAGAAGCTCATTCTTAATGGTTTCATCTTTTTCTGATTCTGCCTTCTGCAGGATTCTGACTGCCTTTACATCATTACTGCTGGAAGAAAGTTTGTGCTTAAGAACATAGCGCGTAATAACAACTCCACGGTTTGTATCCATTACAGAAATTTTTGAGAATGTATCAAAATCCTGTACTTCCTGATCCGGATATACAATAACAATCGTTCCGGCATCAAGGGCAGCATTTCTGAATGAAGTATAACGAGGACGGGTATAAAGTCCTGAATCTGATGTCAGAACAGCAACTTTTCCGTCAGGGGCAACTTCCGAAGCATTTGCGTAATATGATTTACCATTATAATATACTTTGTAAAACGAAACATTTTTTGTAACGCCCTTTGAAGTTACAAGATCCTTAATCTGAACTTTCTTATCAGCAAGTTCAAGAACAGTTCCTTCAGGAACTTCCAGAGCCCATTCAACTCCTCCTTTTCCATTATCAGAGCGGAGAGGTCCGTTATTGCGCATCATGATTACTGACGGTTTTGCAAAACAGAGAGACGAAAGTGATGCAGCTAATATTGCAAGAATTACAGTTTTTTTCATTGTGATCTCCTTTTATTCCCCATAACTGCCAAGAAAAGCTTCGAGTTCAGATTTTACGACAGGATTTAAATCTTTTGCCTTTTTCACAAGGGGACCTAACTGAGCAATCCGGACTAACCGGAGGTCAGTGTTTACATCAGATTTTTTGATATAATAATCTTCACCAAAGTTTTTAGAATTATAGATCTTACATTTATAAAAATCTGAGTCTGGAGCATCTCCGCCCTCTATAGCAATAATAGTACCAATTGAAACTACTTTTTTTGTAATATTCAAAACATCAGGAGCGGTAAAGAGACGGGTATCGTTTTTTACGAAAGCAGGAATAAAATTATTGTCAGCAATAAAAATAGGACGTGTAAAATATGCTGTACCGTCAACATAAATTTTTACGAACTCAACTTCTTCCTCTCCGGAAGAAGTTTTGCGTACAGCCTTTTTTAATACAGGTCCGTTTTTTGATGAAACAATTTTTACTTCATCACCAGCAAGAATGGAAGATGCATAAACCATCTTGCCTTCTTCGTTTTCAAGATAAACAGGAGTTTCTTCATAGATTGCAACCCCGTTTACAGTCTGACTGGATTCATCTTTACAACTGCAAAAAACAGAAATTAATGCAGCCGCAAAAAAAACAACAGATAACTTTTTCATCAGCTTCTCCTTTTAAAGTACAGTTAATTCAATTTTTAAAAAAACTTTAAATTATTATAACATTAATTTTTTTCCCGGACAATTTCAAAATTCCTTTTTTTGTAATTTCCCATAGAATCTGTAACAGTCAGAACATGTTTACCCGGAGATGGACTGGCACTTAACTCGTGCGTATCAGCAGTTTCGCCAAGATATTCACCGTCAATATCCCAGTACAAAGTATTGTCAGGATTTCTTGTAACAGCCTGCATAATCATAGCTCCTTTCTGCCCGGTAATTTCGATCGGAATTATGATAATAGCCCCCGGTTCGGGAAAAAGAATCGAAACAGTATCTGAATCAGGAAAAACATGCCAGCTTACAAATTCAGGAAGGCTCACATATCCGAAATTTGACTTTTTATACCAGTACTCAATGTTTGGCGGAAGGACAAACATATTTTTTATTAAAGGCATTTTTCCGTCATAGATACCTGCCTGAGGACCTGTCAGATCCTGAGCCTGTGCCTGGTACCTGCCGTCCGGAGTAAACGAAACCGCCCTGCAGTAGGGACAGATTTTTCCGACCGGAGATTTTCTGGAAGTATAAATAACTTTTGTGTGTTCACAATACCTGCTTGCCACATAACCTGATTTTTTACAGACAGTCGTTTCCGTAAAGTCAAGAATTGGAGCAAGGGGCCAGGTTGTTGAGCTGATCCCGGAAAAAATATCAAACATTACGGGAGCGGCTGTTGTAAAGCTTTTTAAGTCCGGGTTTCCAAAACCTTCCGAATTTCCGACCCAGACGCCGACTGTGTATTCACAGGTTGTTCCCACCGCCCATGCATCCCTGTTTCCGCTTGATGTTCCGGTCTTCCATGCGATTTTTTTTGAGTCCGCATATGACTTCCAGTTTGCTTCTTCTGTAGGTCGGTCTCCTTCGGCCAGAGCCTGAAGAGTCAGATAGGCATTTGCTCTTGAAGAAGGAAAGTCATCTGATATCCCCTGTGCACAATTCATCATCCGCGCATAGGCCATTGCTGTTTCATAGAGGGTAACTTCTCCCCCGCCAAGAATAAGCGGAAGTCCGTAATCATCTGCGCTCCGGTTTAATGTTGTAAAACCGACCTTTCGAAGATAATCAAGAAAAGCATTGATTCCATACTCCCGCAAAGCCCTTACGGCAGGCAGATTAAGCGATAATGTAAGGGCTGTTCCTGCAGGAACCGCACCCCGATAAACGGGAATATTGTTGTCAGGTTTATAATTTCCGATCCTGATTGGTGTATCAATTACAAGCTGCTCAGGCAGAATCTGTCCGTTATCCAGCATGGCGCAGTACAAAAAAGGTTTTAAAATACTGCCTGAACTTCGTCTGGCCCTTACGTTATCCACTTGATAGTTTGTAAAGTTTCTTTTTCCGGCCCCTGTATTTCCGCAATATGCGACAATTTTTTCTGTTTTATTATCAATAATTATTGCCGCCGCATTATTTATTCCTTTAAGGCTGAACAGATGGGACCAGTCTTCAAGGACCCTTGCTGTATTTTTTTGAAGAACCGTATCAATATCGCTTTTATACTTTGTGTGCTTTGAATCCGTCTTTCTTAAAAAATCAAGATAATGCCTTGCGTTCAGAGGAATCGGATACGGCTTATCAGGAAGGATTTCCTGCAGGGCAAGTTCATATTCCTGGCGATCCATATATCCTTTGCTGTAAAGTTTGTGCAAAAGAAAGTTGCGCTTTGTCAGGAGAATATGGGAATTTAGTCCTGGATAAACAAGTGAAGGCTGATTAGGAAGAACAGCAAGAGTCGCACATTCTGCCCAGGTCAGACTTTCCGGAGAGCGGTTAAAATACCGCCACGAAGCCGCTTCAAGACCGACAATATTGCCTCCAAAAGGAGCGTGGGCGCAATAAAGCGATAAAATATGTTTTTTTGAATACCGTAGTTCCATGAATAAAGCAACAAAAGCTTCATGCAGTTTAATCAGATAAGTGCGTTTTCCGCGCCGCTCAAGAAGGCGGACTGTCTGCATAGTTATTGTGGAACCACCGCTTACAATCCCTGCACTTTTTATGTTCTGAAAAACTGCGCGGGCAATAGAAAGCAAATCTACGCCAGGGTGAATATAAAATCTTTTATCTTCAAAAAGAACGACAGCTCTGGCAAACTTATCAGGAACAGGACCGCTCTCAAACCGCCACTGGTCATCAGCCGCAACCTGAGCACCGAGCAGTATGCCGTTTTTATCATAAACGGCATACGAATACGGTCCGCCTTTTTTTACAGTTATAAAGGGAATAAAAAAGGTTAAAAATACAAGCAGTGCAAAAGTTATACCAAGTGCAATTATTCCCTTTCGAGAGATTTTTATCATTTTGTATTCATCTTAACCAGACGGCCCGGATATACGGAACCAATTGAATCATCATACATAGCTTCGCAATGGATTGCAGGAATGTAATAATCACCGGTGAATGCAACAGTTCCACGGAAGTTGAATGTGGCAGCAGCACCCCTCTCCAGGTCAAAATATGTATAAATGGCAGTATCCTTAATATCCTGATAAGTGAATGATGAATCTCTGTACCTTCCTTCCGAAGCAACACGTTCATTGGTAAATTCAACACAGGTAGGAACCGGAACGGTAAGCGCCAGATTTTCGAGCTTCCGTTCAGAGCGATTTGTAATTTTTACTTTGATAATTACTTCTTCGCCTGATTTTGCCCTTGCAAGATCCGCAATGCCTTCTACAATCATCTTAATTCCTTCGTCCTTAGACTTTTCCTCACCTGCAACCGACATGCCCGAGCAGGTTGCAACACCAAACAATGTTGCAGAAGAATTATTCTGTACTGCTACAGTCTGACTGTCAGCTTTTGTGGAAGCATCAAGTTTTTCAACTACAGTGCAGTCTTCACTTACACCAAGTATAGGGGAAGACTGGTTTGCGGTAATTTTGTATTCAATTTTTTCGCCCTTTAAATTCATATAATAAGGCATAAGTCCCATCAAAGCCCATGCTGTTTCCTGTGTAGAAAGCCACTTATTGTCTGACAATCTGTTTGCAAGCTGTTTTGCAATTTTTGCCGAAGTCTTGCTGTCGTCAATATTCATTGCAGTAAACAGATACAGAGCCTGTTCTCTTGTACTTGAACTGAATTCACCGCCCATCTGCCGGAAGAAATTTGTTGACGGAACATATTCCTGAAGAAGAGTTTTTGCAACAGGTTTGCGTCCCGAAATGGCATATGCGGCAGAAAGCAGAAGTTTTGCATCATTAGGCATATCCGAACGGACAATTCTGTTCATTGAATTAATGGCATCAATTTTTGCTAGTTCAAGAACATAAAGGCGGTATGCCTGTACCGAACTTGACTCTCCGGAATTTTCTGTCCAGTTCTCGGCCATGTTTTTAATATAATCAAGAGCCGGTTTAAGTTTTTCTTCCGGAACATTAAAACCATTGCTGCGGGCTTCGAGCATAAAGTGACAGGCATAACAGGTTCCCCATTCGTGCGGATACTGGTTACCAGGCCAGTACCCCATGGCACCTGTAGAAATCTGATAATTTGAATAACGCTCAATTACAGAATTTACATTATCCTTACATCTGTTTACTTCCTGACTTGTCATTTTTACAAACTTAGGAAGATAAATCTGCGGGAAGCCTCCTGAAGTTATCTGTTCAATGCATCCATGAGGATAACCTGTCAGATACTCTAGGCGTTCAGAAAGATCAAGCACCGGTAAAGATGAAAGTTCAACCTTTAACTGGGCTGTATTTTTTTCGCTCGGAGTAAGAACCTGTACAGTTTCCGTTGATTTTGGTGACACTGTAAAATGTACTTTGTCCACAACAGGAATTCCACGGGAAAGAACATCAACATTTACGGAAGATTTTGCCGATTCACCGTTTGAAGAAGCAGTCACAACAAAATTAACAGGACCACTTCCCTTTGTAGTAACCGGGAAGAACACAGTACCATTGGCATTTGCATCGAGAGTGATAAAGTCTTTTTTTGCAAAATTAATCATGCCCCGGGCATTAAAGCTGACCTGTATTTCCTGACGGGAATCTGTACCGTTGAACACAGTTACAGGAATATTGATTGATTCGTTTGTACCGAGTGTTCTTGGAACTGACGGCTGAACCATCAGACCTGCCTTTACCCTGACAGATTTTTCTGCCCTTCCGTAGGCAGATTTATCACCTGCAATTACAATTGCACGGACGGCACCGACATAATTCGGCATATCAAAACTTGTAGCCTTTTTCTGCCCCGGTCCAAGGCTATAAGGACCAAAGAATCTTACTACCGGAGCAAAACGGTTTTCGTTTCGCTGGGCGTCATTAATCGAACCGTCACCACCACCGACTGCAAGGATTGTTTCAAGTTTTCCTGAATAAGCGCTCATTACGTATTTATAGATATCCCAGTTTTGCAGCAGCGAAGCTTCTTTTTTATAAAATTCACTGTGAATGTCAGGAGCATGGAAATTTGTAAGTCCAAGCAGACCTTCATCAACAACAGCGATTGTATAAGTCATCGGTTTTCCATTTTCTTCGCTTACAGAGAAAGTTGCCGGAGCATTTGGAGCAAGTTCCTTTGCACAGGTAATAACCGGTTTAAGCCATGAATCTTTATTGTCAATCATTACCGGAACAACACCGTAAAGTCTGACAGGCAGAGAGTTTGCAGTCTGAAGATGCGGCTGAACAAGAGTAACGTGAACATAAACATTCGGAGCCATATCGGCAGTAACCGGAAATTTATAAATGGTATTGTCAGCAACAGTTACTATCCACTGCTGCTTAATAATTTCGCCGGCCTTTTCGATGGTAATCAGAGCTCTGCCTAACTTGTTTGAAGCAAACGAAACTTCAGCAGTCTCTCCGACAGAATATTCCTTTTTGCCTGCAGTCAGAGGAATCATAGCCGCACTGTCTGCTCCGCCTTCCTGAGCGCGACCTGCCCAGCCCGGCCAGTCCACATAGACGATTTTGCCCGCACGGTGAGAACTATTTGAGTCTTTGACTTCGACAATATAGCGGCCCCATTCAGGGTATTTAATTTCAAATTCAAATGAACCGCGTCCGTTTTTTACATTTGTTTCACCCCTGGCGACTGTATTGCGGTATCGCGAAGAAACATGGGTTGCACTTGTATAGGCGTCTTTTTCCCACCACCACTTCCATTCAAGTTTATAAATTGCATATTCAACAGTACCATTCACAGGGTTACCGTCAGAATCAACAAGAGCAAGTTCAACAGTATGCTTTTTATCAGTTAAAAGCATATTGCGTACGGCATCTCCTTTAGGAAGTTTAAGACCAACATATTCGTCATAAGGTGACAGAAGAACAGACTTGGACTGAGTAGAAAAAGCACCCGACGGTTCAAAAATACGACTTACGAGATTTGCATAAACCATACCCGGCATTTCAGAGCGGGACTTAAAATCATAATCAAAAGAAACTTTGGATTCAGAATCAAGTTTTCCTTCCCAGATGGTACTGCGCGAATAAGGCACATACAAATCAGGATGTTCAAATGTAAATTCACTGAAGCCTTTAAAAGTAGTTTGAGCCTGAGTAAATGCAACAGAAACATCTGCCTTATAGTTCGGAACCGGTGCTCCATGCAGCCAGGCGCCCTTGAGTTCAAACTTATTGTCGTCTTTTAAGAGTACTTTTCTTGAAGAATTTAATTCAACTGCAAGTTTATTGGGAACGACGGTTTCGATCAGACATGACTTTGTAAAAGTCTTACCACCGATTTTTACGCGGGCAGTCCACAGACCTGTCGTACAATTTTCGTTTGTAGATGCGGTAATCGGATAAAAACCGCTTACATTGTTTTTTAAGAGCTTAGTTTCAGTAATCTTGCCAAGAGGATCCTGGAATTCAAAAGTTACCGGAATATCTTTTGGAAGTGTGTTTTTTTCGTCCTGAAGGACAAATGTCAAAAACAGGCTGTCGCCCGGTCTCCAGACACCGCGCTCTCCGTAAATAAAGCCCTTTACACCCTTTTCTACCTTAACACCACCAATATCAAAATGACTGGTACTGAGATTTGTACCCTCTGACAGCTTAAGGTAAGATGCCTGATTTCCATTTGAAGCAAAAATATAAAAAATTCCATCCGTATCATCAAAAACAACCGTTCCGTTTGAATCAGTCCTTCCCTTCTTTATGGTAGTTCCGACATAAGACTTAGCTTCGATTGTAATACCCGAAAGCGGTTTAGTAGTTTTTAAATCAGATGCAGTAACATAAAGCTTATTGCTTACATCTTTTTTAGCTATAAGACCTATATCAGATACGAGAATATTACGTCCAATAACTGCACCGGAATTATAATTTGGAAGATAAAAGGCCGGATGACAAGGGTCGTTGCGGTAACGCCAGTAACTGTTGCGCTGATTGTAATCCATTTCGTTCCACCAATCCCAGTTGGATTTTTCTGTAGGGATCTGATAGTGCTGGAGGCTTTCAACCTGAGGCAGATTGTCAAAATCAGGATGTGACGAATTGCAGACATATTTAATCTGGCTTTTTAAAAATCCAATGCGTACATGGAACATGCCGCCCGGATATTTTTTTGAAATTTCAGACAAATCAATTCCGCGCCTTATTTTCTGATTCTGCATTGAATCATTCCACGGAAACGAAATTTTCTTTTCCCAAACAGGTTCTCCGCTGCGCTGAATGTTTCTTGTATTATCAAGTTCATTTTCCTGCAAAAAAGAAAACATTGTACGGTCATAAATTTCATAAACCTGAACGATTACTCCAGAGAGGTTTTCTGTTTCGATTGGAGTTATTGTTCCCTGAGAAGTAGGAAGAATTACACTGTCATTTAAGAATTTTACAGAAGGGATATTCCAGTGGCCGGAAAGTGTAGTTCCATAACTTTTAGCAAGAAGAGTTCCCTCCGAGGATTTTATTCCGTTTCTGAATTCAACAGAATAAGCATTTGCAAAATTTGAATCACTGAACAAAGTCAGGACATTATCCCTGATTGCAGCAGTGAAGTCTTTAAGAATTTTTCCGCTTTTATCATGAATATTTATAAACGGAAGGATATCCTGAGCGCTGTCCAGAGAACGTGAAAAACTTACACGGATCATATTTGAAAGGCTCGTATTGATATCTACAACTGAAAAATCAAAGATTGAAGGAATAGTTATTATTTTTGAACCGCTATAAAATTTATCCTGTTTTCCGGTTAAACCAAGCCCGCGTCCCGACCAGGTAATTTTTAATTTGTTTTCTTTTTTATCCTGAGGAACATCTTTAATTACAAAAAACCATTTTTCCTGGTTTTCACTTTTTGTCCATTCAACAGTCTGTTTTTTAAAAGAAAGTTTTGCGCTTAAAACAGACTCAACTTCTTCCAGTGTTACGGGAATATCAGTAGTTACAGAGCCGGTAACATTATATTTATTATCAGAATACTTAACTTCATCGAATTGAACCTGATATTCAGGATTCGAGACACAGAATTCCCTCTTGTAGTAATCAGGGGTACTGCCGGTTCCGAACAGACGGGCACAGTCTGCCCTTAATGTAAAGGTTGAATTTGCCTTGTATGAATCAGCCGGTTCAAAAACAGCCATTTTATTATCTTCTGACACATTCCATTTACCTTTTATTTCTCTGTCAAAAGAAAGTGCGCTGTCGAGCGGAACAAGCGCCTCACCAAAAAAGCTTATAACAATCGGGGTCTTTCGTCCAAGCATTGAAACAGACACCGACTGAATATACTCATCATTGTGTGAATCATATGAAATATGCTTTTGTTTGCATCCACAGAAAAGTGATGTTAAAACCACTGTCAGAAAAGTAAAAAATAATATTTTCTTCATTCTGTAATATTACAACAACTTATTTATTTTTTAAACAAAAAAAAACGCCTTTCGCAATGAAAGACGTTTTTGAAAGCAATTTTTTTTCCGGCGCATGGATGCGCCCTAAAATCCAATCCAGCGACAGCAAGTGCGTTGCTGTCAGATATCCTTATCGTGCGTATTCAATAATTCGTGTTTCGCGAATCATTGTAATCTTTATGCGGCCCGGATAACGGAGGTCAGTTTCGATCTGTTTGGCAATTTTCTGTGCCAGATCCTTAACTTCTCCGTCAGGGATTTTTTCGTTATTAACAAGCACGCGAAGTTCGCGGCCTGCCTGAATTGCATATGCCTTTTCGACACCGGTAAACTTCTCTGCAATCTCTTCCAGGTTTTCAAGACGTTTAACGTAGTTGTCTACAGTTTCCTTACGTGCACCAGGGCGTGCAGCGGAAATAGCATCGGCAATCTGAACGATAATGGCTTCGAGAGTTTCTGTTTCGCAATCCCCGTGGTGTGCGGCAATTGCATTGATAACTCTTGGATCTTCTCCCATTTTGCGTGCCATTTCTGCACCAACTTCTGCGTGGTTCTGGTCACTGTCGTTTTCAGCTCCCTTACCAATATCATGAAGAAGTGCTGCGCGTTTGGAAAGCTCTTTGTTTGCACCGATTTCGGCAGCAATAAGGCTTGCAATTTCTGCAACTTCCTTAGAGTGAACCAGAACGTTCTGACCGTAACTTGTGCGGTAGTAAAGGCGTCCCAGTGCCCTTACGCCGTCCTGACTCATATTGTGGATTCCAAGTTCAAAGAGAACCCGTTCACCTTCTTCGTAAATACGCTGCTGAATTTCTCTTGTTACCTTCTGAACGATTTCTTCGATACGTGCCGGATGAATTCGTCCGTCTGTAACAAGGCGTTCAAGAGACTGTTTTGCGATTTCCTTGCGGACCGGATCAAAACAACTGATAACAACAGCTTCCGGAGTATCATCGATGATGATGTCAACACCGGTAAGAGTTTCGAGGGTACGGATATTGCGGCCTTCACGACCGATGATGCGTCCCTTCATTTCGTCGCTTGGAAGAGAAACTGTAGCAACAGTTACATCGCTTGTTGTTTCTGTAGCCAGACGCTGAATAGTAGTAACAAGAATTTCCTGCGCTTTCTTTTCTGCGGTAAGCTGGGCTTCCTGCTCGATTTTGTTTAACAGTGCCTGTGCGTCATGACGGGCATCGTTTTCAAGATTTTTGATGATAAGATTCTTTGCTTCCTGAGCAGACAGGCCGGAAATGCGTTCAAGTTCACGACGATAGGTCTCTTCCTGAACTGCAAGCTGCTGTTCGCGTTTAGCCATAGCCTGTTCGCGTTCAACAAACTCCTGTTCCTTTTTGTCCATCTCCGCATTGCGTTTATCAACAATTTCTTCTTTTTTTGTAATTCGGGCTTCGTAAACTTGAATTTCTTTACGACGATCCCGGTTTTCCCGTTCCTGTTGATTGCGTTCACGAATGAGTTGATCTTTTGCTTCCAGCAAATATTCTTTTTTCTGGGCTTCTGCTTCTTTTAATGCGTCCTGTTTAACACGTTCAGCTTTCTGCTCTGCCGAAGATAATTGAAATATGGCAAATAGCCAGCGAATAATCCATCCAAGAACTATACCAGCAACGGGAAGAATTACGAACCAGATAGGTTTCATAAAAACATCTCCTTGCATCTATTTTAAGATTGGATTTTGTAAGCCGGATAAGCCACCAACATATCCGACGCAAAAACCGCCCCCAAAATATCACTTTATATGATACAACAAGAAGTTTTTATTGTCAAACAAAGATTTATAATGTAGAGAAATAGGTAACTTTTAAAAGTCGATTGAACTAAGGTATCTCTGCTGAAAATCCGGTACAGCCGCAAGATTTATCTGGATACTGTGTTTTGCAAGATCAACCACTTTCTGGCGGAGTGCCCTGGAAAAAAGCAGGGCCGCAGCACCCGCAAGAGCCGCGTTTCCGAGATTGACACAGCGGTTTTCCAGGGCTTTTGGAATCAAGCCGATTGCACACGCATCAGAAATATTTATGTGAGAACCAAATCCGCCTGCCAAACAGAATACAGGAACCGACGGAGAGCGTTCCAGCATGTATGCAAGGCCGGTTTTTACGGCTGATTTTGCAAGCTGCATGTTTCGTATATCCTGCTGGGAAAGGTATACTGCCGGTGTCAGTTGAATACAGATTGAACCGTCCCCGAGTTTTGAAACAGACCGCTGGAATACGCCGTTTTTGTCGATGAATTTATTATGGAGAAGTGTTGCACCGGCGCTTATAAGACCGGAACCGCAGATTCCCTTGGCATTTTTTTCGCCGATAACGTGACATACGAGGTCGCCGTTGTATTCAATCCTGTCAATTGCACCTTCTACGGAAGGCATGCCGCAGCTGATGTTTGCAGCTTCAAAAGCCGGTCCTGCTGCAGCCGATGTACACAGAATCCTTGCAGGCTTGCCTTCCTGCTGGGGAACATAGAGTACGATTTCTGTATTAGTACCGATGTCAGCAAGGAGCAGAGGCGCTTTTAAAGGAGCTTCCCAGGTGTGGGACTGGGAAAGTGCCGATGTTGGAGAAGGAAATCCTGCCGAAAGCATTGCGCAGACTGTGTCGGCTCCGATAAAGGCTCCGATACACGGCGGAAAGTAAACAGGAGTTGATTCATCAACAACGCTTGATTCATAAAGATTGATCATATCTGCTGTGGGAGAGTCCAGGGGCTGGCAGACTGAACTTACACTTCCGCTTCTGACTTTGTGCCATTCGGTTGTAAATCCAAAAAGCGAAGCAGGATTAAAAGGAGCGGCCGCAAGACCGTCTACAGGAACTGCGCAGACAAAGCTGAGCATTGTTGTGTTTCCGGTAATTACGATGCGGCTGATGTTTAACTGGGTTCCCCGCTCTGCCTTGCTAGAAGCAAGAGAGAGGGCCTTTGTAAACATTTTTTCCAGCTGGCCGATGATGGAATAATGCAGGGCCGACGGGCCTGATTCAACAACCTGTGCGGAACCGGTCAAAGGTGGACGGGTCGCATAGGAAATACGGCGGATAATATCATATCCATATTTTACCTGGTTGTTTTGTTCTGCGACGGTTGCGATGCATTTACGGGTAGACAGGGACCAGACCGAGACTGCAACGGTTGTAGTTCCAACGTCTACGGCAAGTCCTACGTCTGCAAGAGATTTTTGTTCTTCGTAATCATCCGGGATTTGAGGCATCACACCTTCAGTTTGAATCTGCATATTTTTTACCAAAAAGTTTTAAGTTATTCTAATAGAATACTATGCTTTTTTCGAATCCGCAACGAAATTTTTCAAAAATCTCTAGTTTTAGTCCAGTCTGATTTTAAGTTTGATTTGAATTATATTATCGCTTGAAGAACCACGGGGCATGTGGCGCCAGGCTGCCCCGACCTGAGGTGCAAAGCCCAGCCTTCCATGACCAAAATCGTAGGCAAGGCCAAAGGCAAAACCATTACCCCACTTTGTGCTTGTAACGTCTTCGTCAGTTCCAAGATCAATAAAATCGGTACGGCGTCCAAGACAGTAATCAACCGAGCACAAAAGCCCTGCCAGCCCAGGATAAAAATCGAATCCAACTTCTGCGGCATAATCCCACAGATAAATATGATTTGAACCCTTCCAGCGCGCGTCAAAAACAGAATCCACACCTGCGCTCAAAATAACCTGAGGAGCAAGAGTTATTCCATAATCAGCATTTGCACAGATAATAACCTGGCTTGATTCATCAAAACTTCTGATAGTGTTCTTGAGTGTTTTGCTTCCGTAAAAAATAAAGCCGGAACCCAGTCCAAATTCAACCGAAGTGGAAGCAAAGGCGGATGTAAACATAAAAACCGAAACTAATACACAAAAAATCTTCTTCATGGTTCTATTATCGGCAGAACGGCCGCCATTTACATAAAAAATGATTTATCCTATAATCAAAAAATCCGGGGTGCCTGCTGCAAGGACAAACGCGCCTTCTCACGGCTGAGATTACACCCGATGACATTCGTATGATTGTCAAAACCTGATCCGGATAATGCCGGCGGAGGAAGATATGTCAAAACGTATTCATATTTTCATTTTAGTTGTTTTATCAATTTTTATCGTATCTGGCTGTACTAAAAAACAGTCTGTCAACACAAACTCCTTTAACGAAGTAACCGTATTCACTTACGACAGTTTCTGCGGCGAATGGGGTCCTGGCGATGAACTTGCAAAGCTTGCAAAGGAAAAAACAGGACTTACAGTTAAGTACGTTGACTGCGGTGACGGCGTTCAGCTTTTGAGTTCTTTGATTCTCGACAAAGAAAAAAAAGTTTGTGACGTAGCAATCGGTCTGGACAACAACCTTGTTCAGAAAGCCCTGGACGAAGGTCTGTTCCAGAAATACAAGCCTCATGACGCTTCAAAAGTAATTCCTTCAAACCTCATCAAGGCCCTGGACAGCGACTGGCGTCTGACTCCGTTTGATTACAGCCACTTTGCCTTCATTTATGACACTGAATCAAATATCAAGGAACCGACATGCCTTGAAGACCTCAAGGATCCGATTTACGAAAAACGAATTATCCTCATGGATCCGAGAACTTCAACACCAGGCCTCGGCTTCTTTAACTGGACTGTTGCTGTTTACGGCGACAAGACAGAAGACTACTGGAAGGCAATCAAGCCGAACATTCTTACTATGGCTCCGGGCTGGAGCGCAGGTTACGGTCTGTTTACTTCAGGAGAAGCTCCCCTTGTTATCAGTTACGCAACAAGCCCTGCTTCCCATGTTGAATATGAAAACTCATTCCGCTACAAGGCCCTTGAGTTTACGGACGGACACCCTATGCAGGTAGAAGGTGCCGGAATTTCTGCAAACACACACAACCTTGAAAATGCACAGAAATTCATGGACTTCTTAATCACTGAAGATGCTCAGTTTATCCTGACACTGACTCAGTGGATGTACCCTGCAAACAAAAACACAAAGCTTCCGGAATGCTACAAAAAAGCAGCAATCGTTCCGCAGAAGACTTTGTTTACAAATGCAGAAGCAGCAGAAAAAAAGCTTGATTCAGTAATGAATCTCCTTAAATAACATAAGCACGGAGGGCTGCCCTTTATGGCAGCCTGTGTTTTTTATGTTGAATGTAATCATTTTTACCATATTTCAGGCAGTTCTCTCTACCCTCGCAGCCGCGTTAATCGGTCTTGCGTCGGCTTACTTTGCAGCAAAAAAAGATTTTGCAGGACGACGCTTTCTGCTTTCTTTTTCTGCCGTACCTTTGTGTCTTCCTTCGCTGATTGTCGCCCTGGGCTATGTTTCATTTTTTGGAATGAACGGCCGCCTGAATCAGTTTTTGATGACTTTGTTGAACTCAGAACGACCGCCTTTGACCTTTCTGTACTCAGCCGCAGGAATTATCATTGCACAGGGTTTTTACAACTACCCTCTCGTAATGAAAATCGTAAGCGAATCCTGGGAACACTTAACACAGGACCAGGAAGAAGCGGCCCGTCTTTTAGGCGCCGGTGAATTCAAAATTTTTTACTCGATAACGCTCATAAGACTTGTACCGGCTCTTGTTTCGGCCTGTCTTCCGATTTTTTTATTCTGCTTCTTCAGCTTTACAATGATTTTGATTTTTGCAGGTGTCGGCTACAGCACCCTAGAAGTTGAATTATTCAAGATTGTCCGCGGAACACTTAATTTTAAGGACGGCTTTTTAATCGCTGGAACCGAAACCTTTATTGCACTTTTTATCATTTTTTTATACAGCAAACTGGAAAAGAAAACTTCCTCCCTCAAAGGAATTTCTTTTGATACAGATAAATTAAAACGAACCAGAATACAAGGCAAAAAAGAACACTTTCTCTTTGGCGCCCTCATTTTAATCATCACAATATTTTTTATCGCACCACTGGCAGGAATTGCAATCAACGCGTTTACTTCAAGGGCATCAAAAAGCCTGAGCCTCAACACGATTTTATTCCTTTTTAAATCACAGCGCTTTGTAAATTCAATCGGGTGGACATTTTTAACCGCAGGATGCACAGCAGTTTTGTGTTCAATTACGGGCTTTCTGTACGGTTCTTTTCTGCGTCTTTACGACAAAAATCAGAAAAGAACAATTCTCCAGGTAATTCCTCTCGGACCCATGGCAATTTCTTCCATCATGACGGGATTCTTTATAAAACTCATAATCCAGCAGGGCAACTGGTTTACCCTGACAATTGCCCAGACCATTTTAATGTGGCCTGTGGCATTCCGTCAGATTTATGCGGCACTGCAGAAAATTCCTCAGCCGGTCATCGATGCTTCGCTTTTGCTGAGCCGTGGAAAATTTGACACTCTCACACGGGTAATGCTGCCTTCAATCAAACATGCGGTTGTGAGCGGGGCTTTGTGCTGTTTTGCAATGAGCGCCGGAGACTCAACACTTCCGCTGGTTTTATCGATTCCGGACTTTGACACCTTAGCCTTGTACACTTACCGTCTTGCAGGACGCTACCGCTTTAACGAAGCCTGTGCGGCAGGACTGATTCTTGCCGTTTTGTGCGCAGTTGTTTTTTCTTTGAGCAGAAAGAAAGGGGATAAAAATGTTTTTTAACGCAAATAATTTATACAAAAAAATGAGCACTGTTACCGTTGATTTAAGTTTATCCGCAGAAGAAGGAACAATGACTGCAATCGTCGGCCCTTCCGGAAGCGGCAAAACTACGGTTTTACGCATGATTGCCGGGCTGGAAAAGTCAGATTCAAAAGATGAATCAAGCCCTTTTTCCATCACAATCGGCGGCACCGACGTTACAAAACTTCCTGTAAGCCGCCGTCAGATTGGAATGGTTTTTCAGAACGGGGCTCTTTTTAACCACCTTTCTGTAGAAGACAATGTTGCCTACGGTCCTGTCTGCCACGGCGTAAAGCGGAGCGAAGCCCGCAGGGCCGCCGCAGAATTACTGGACAAAATGAATCTCAAGGGTTTTGGAAAGCGCTCCGTCGAAACACTTTCCGGAGGCGAAGCCCAGCGCGTAAGCCTTGCCCGCACGCTGGCAATAAAGCCAAAGATTGTTTTGTTTGACGAGCCGCTTTCGGCAGTTGATGCACCCCTCAGAAAAAAGCTGGGCGAAGAGATAAGGGCGATTCAAAAATCAGAAAACTTTACCGGAATTTTTGTAACACACGACATCAACGAAGCAAAGACAATCAGTGATTCAATCGTGCTTATAAAAAACGGAAGGATTTTGTGGCAGGGACCGTCAAAAGACTTTGACGAATCCCTGATGAAGTTATTTTAGTTTTTACTTTAGGAACAAAGCGCCTGCAGCACCAAAAACACCGCAGCTTGCAAGGGTCATAATTACCGCAGCCATCAGAACTCCGGCAAGAACCGAAAATACAGTCTGTTTTGCGTTCATATCAAGAAGACTTGCGGCAAGTGTTCCTGTCCAAGCACCTGTTCCCGGAAGCGGAATGCCCACAAAGAGCATGAGTGCCACAAACAATCCGCGGCCTGCAGACTGCTGGAGTTTTTCTCCGCCGCGCTTACCCTTTGTCAAAAAGAAAGTACAGATCTTTCCGATGAACTTTTTATCCTGTCCCCACTCAAGAAACTTGCGTGCAAAAAAGTAGATAAAAGGAACGGGAACCATATTTCCGGCCATTGCAACAGCGTTGATAAGTATAATGTATTTAAGGCTTAAGCCTGCCTCCCCGGAAAAACCGGCAGCGGTGAGCATTCCCACCCCCACAGGAATTGCGCCCCTTAATTCAATAAGGGGAACCATGGAAATCAAAAAAACAACCAGCAGAATTTTGAACATAACTATTCCTTATCCTGAATCTGAACCTGCTCAGCCCTGCGGAGTTTTGTCAGGTGATAAACCTGAACTGCAACCAGAACCACATTCAGCAGAATGTTTGCGTAACTGTGAATTAAAACGCCGTAAAATACATACAGGAGTGCGCCGATTCCGTCAAGAATGCGGATAATCTTAATATCCTTAAACAAAAAGGCGCTGATTACAAAAAGACTTGCAACGATTCCTAAAATTTCAATTAACATGGGCAAACTATATCACATCTTTTATTCTTAGTCATGCCACACAAAAAATCTGCAAGCAGTAACCTTTTCATGATAAATTTGTTATAATATAGATAAACCTGAACAGGTCAATATTTCAAAACAGAGGATCTTATGATTGAAGTAAACAATCTTTCCCGGTTATTCGGGACTTTTAAGGCTGTTGACGATATCAGCTTTTCCATTCCAACAGGACAAATTGTTGGTCTCTTAGGACCAAACGGTGCCGGAAAATCTACAACAATGCGTATGATTACCGGATTCTTAAAGCCAACAGGCGGTTCAATTAAAATCGACGGACTGGACATTGAAAAGGATTCCGTTGAGTGCAAGCGCAAAATCGGTTACATGCCGGAAAGCGCTCCGCTTTACAGTGAGATGATTGTAGAAGATTATCTCAAATACGTTGCACAGATGCAGGGTAAAGATCCTGAAGAAAAAGCACAAAAACTGTGCGAAGAATGCGGACTTAAAGAAGTAATGCACAAAAACATTTCTGACCTGAGCCGCGGTTACAGACAGCGCGTAGGCCTTGCCCACGCCCTGATGAACGACCCTGAAATTTTAATTCTTGATGAACCTACAAGCGGTCTCGACCCTAACCAGATTGGCGATGTTCGTGCCCTTATCAAAGAAATCGGTAAAACACGAACTGTAATCATTTCAACCCACATTCTGGGCGAAGTAGAAATGATTTGTGACCGCGTAATTATTATCTCCGGCGGCAAACTTGTTGCAGACAGTCCTACAAACCAGCTCCGCGAGCGCTACGGCAACGCAGCAAGCGTTTACGTTCAAGCAGGCGGCTGTTCCTACGAACAGCTCAGCGCATGTCTTTCAAAGATTGACGGCGCAGCTTCGGTTACAGAAGAAGAAGGCGAAAGCGTAACGGATTCAACAAGTGCCTGCGCTCTGGTTTCCGTTAAGGGTGAAAGCGAAATCCGACCTCAAATCAGCAAGGCGGTTATTCAAAACGGCTGGAACCTTTACGAACTTGCAATCAAGCGCAACAGTCTGGAAGACATCTTCCACATCCTGACGGAGGAAAACTAATATGAAAACTCAAAATCCATCTTTTGTTATCGCAAAACGAGAACTTAAATCATATTTTTCAAGTCCTATCGCTTACATCGTAACGGGGCTCTTTGTTGCAGCTTCAGGAATTCTCTTTTTTAACACATTCTTCCTAGCAAACCGCGCAGAACTGAGAAACTTCTTTTCACTTCTGCCAATAACACTTTCCTTCTTTATTCCTGCGCTCACAATGCGCATGTTTGCAGAAGAAAAACGCTCATCATCTCTAGAAACTCTGATGACCTTACCGGTTACAGCCTTTGACGTAACTCTCGGAAAGTATATTGCGGCCTTTATAAGCGGTGCGATTTTACTTTTGCCTTCCCTCTTCTATGTAATTACCTGTTACATTTTTGGAAGTCCTGACCTTGGACCTCTGGCAGGCGGTTACCTGGGCTCACTCTTTTTAATTGCCTCATTCAGTGCAATCGGTCTTTACGCTTCAAGCAAAACAAAAAATCAGATCATTGCCTTCTTTGTGGCATTTGCAATCTGTATAATTCTGACCTTGCTCAGCCAGCTGGCAGTTTTCCTGCCTGCAGTCTTTGTAAGGCCTGTAACATACCTTTCTTCCCTGAGCCATTTTGATTCAATCTCCCGCGGAATTATCGATACCCGGGACCTTATTTACTTTGTTTCCCTTGCAGGGCTTTTCTTTGTGCTTACAGTACGCTCACTGGACAAAAACGGAGCGTCACAGAAAAATGCCGTAAGCTTTGTTGAATACATCAAAAGCCCGGAAAGCGACACACTTCTTTTTGTAATTCTTCTCCTTCTTGCAAACCTCGTTTTTTCCAACGCCTATGCAAGATTCGATTTGACCGGACCAAAATCATATTCACTTTCAAAATCAAGCGAACAGACTGTCAAAACCCTTGAACAGCCGCTTTCAATCAAAGTGTTTATGACAGATAACCTTCCGTCGCCATATAACACAATCGACCAGTATATCCGCGACATTCTTGTTGAATACAAGGGAGCCGCAAATTCAAACTTCAGCTGCGAATTCTTTGACATGGACAAGGAAGAAAACCAGAAAATCGCCCGGGGTTACGGAATCAGCCAGGTTCAGATTCAGGAACTTAAAAACAACGAAGTCGGCTTTAAGCAGGTCTGGATGGGAATCGCAGTTTCTTACGCTGACCGCACTGAAATCATCGACGGGCTCAATTCGGCAGACGGCCTCGAATACACACTGACTACAACTATCAACAGGATGATTTCTACAACGTCCGCTCTTTCGGGACTTAAGGGCAAAGTTAACCTTACACTCTACGCAACACAGAAACTTGCTGACTTTAACATCGCAGGATTTAAAAATCTTGAATCTACAGTTACGGCCGCATGCAAGGCAGTAAACAAAGACAATATGGACCGCATTGATTTTAATTCAATCGACCCGGCCCCGGAACAAATCCCTGAACTTGTACAAAAGTATGGAATTCAATCCCTCAACTGGAATGACCCTAAAACAGGCAAGGGCATCGGCGCCCTGGGACTCGTCCTTGAATACGGGGAGTCGTTCCGCCTGATTCCGCTCCAGATGACACGCACCTTCTTTGGCCAGAACATAATTGCAGGAACAGACAACCTGGAAGATGAACTTACAGAAAACCTCAAGAGCCTTGTTTCCAAACCTGCGGTAATCGGTTACATCACAGGCCATGAAGAACTTGACCTTAACGATTCAAAACAGGGAGCAGGAATTCTCAATTCCCTGATTTCTGACCGTTATGAATTCAAATCAATCAACCTTGCAGAAACGGATATTCCGTCAGGGCTCAAGAGCATCGTAATCTGCGGTCCTAAAACAAAATACTCAGATGAAGAACTCTACAAAATCGACCAATTCGTAATGCGCGGCGGAAACCTCATCCTATTTGCCGACAGCTTTAACGAAAAACTTCCTCAGGGCCAGGCAATGTACTACCAGGCTCCAACATACGACCCGATTGACAGCGGTTTATCAAAACTCCTGGACAAATACGGAATCAAAATCGGCCAGGACTATGTAATGGACGAAAACTGCTACGTAAACAAGGACCAGCGTTCAGGTTCAACACCGCTCTACTTTGCACCACTTTTGCAGAAAACAAATATGGACAGAAAGAATCCGATAACAAAGAACCTCGGTTACGTAATCATGCTCCAGAACAGTTCAATCGATGTGAAAGGAGTTGATAATATTGAAAGTGCAAAAGCAACTGTTCTTGCAAAATCTTCTCCTCAGTCATGGCTCATGCAGTCAAACATTACAACAATTCCACAACTGATCCGTAAGCCGGCAGATAAATCCGTAATGAAAAGCGAAAACCTCGCAGTTGTAGTAGAAGGCAGATTTGAAAGCGCATTCGACAAAAACCCGGCACAGAAAGACGGTTCAACAGGTGCATTCAGTTTTACCGACCACCACGCAAAGGCAATTCAGAACGCAAAGATTTTTGTTGTGGGCTCAAGCAAAATCACAACAGGCCAGGTAATGGATGACAGCGGAAAACAGCCAATCGCAATGTTTGTCCGCAACGTCATCGACTACATGAACGGCGAAGAAGATTTGTGTGCAATGCGTACAAAGGGCTTAAGCGTAAATACGCTGAAGGCAAAGTCCGGAATTACAGTTAACATTGCCAAGTACTTTAATGAATTTGGACTTATCGTTCTTGTCGCACTTGCAGGATTGATTGCATTTGTAAAAATCAAGGCTAAACAGCGCATGATCAGAAACAAATACAATCCGGACGACGCCCGGGAAATTAAATAACACGGTCTTTCCGTAAGACCGGAGGAAAATGATATGAAAAACCGAAAAACTATTTTATTGAGTGCAATTGCAGTTCTTGCAGCAGTTTACGTCCTGCAGACAGTTCTTTCTTCGCGCTCACCTGTAAAACTCTTAAAACTCAAGGAAAAGCCTGATGTAATTCTCATCGAAAAAGAAGGCAAACAGATAAAACTCGCTATGGAAGGCGGTTTGTGGTACCTGGGCGACAACAAACAGGCAGCCGACGACAAAAAGGCAGCTGAACTTGTAGACGCAGTTACCTCCATCAAGGTGCTTGGTTCTGTAAGCCACTCTTCATCCGAAACCGAATTGAACCGCTACGGTCTTGCTGACGCTCAGACAATCAAAGTTACCGTTAACAAGGGAGAAAAAACACTCCGTTCAATTGTAATCGGAAAAGACGCATCCAGTGCAAGCCAGACCTTTATCCAGTTGGACGGCTCTTCAGAGACACTTCTTGCAGGTGGCAGCATCCGCTCTGCCTTTACTGTTGATGAAGAAAGTTTAAAACTTAAGGTTGAAGAAAACGCTCCCAACGGTGCGAACGCTGATGTTTCTGCAGGAAAGACACCTGCAGAAGCAGAATCAAAAGACGGAGCAGCAAATCTTTAAACTAACACAGTAAGTTTTTTAGGAAGACACTCGTAATGAATACGGGTCGGGCTTCCTAAAAGTTCACCGTCGGTGTGGCACACTGTGGGATCTTCACTAAAGATATCAAGGGTTTTACAGTTTCTGATGTAAAACCCTTTTTTATCTCCATGCTTTGCCAGAAGTAAAAATGGGAAAAGCAGGAAAGTGCGCCACTTTGGAATACCGTAAGCAACGCAGACAGAAAGCTGTCCGTCATCACCCTTTGCAAGGGGAGTCATTGGAACGCCACCACCTTCCCACGGAAAGTTCATTGTGGCAATAAAAATCATTTTGGAAAATTCTTTTAAAGGTTCGCCGTCAAAACTAAGTTTAACGCGGTAAGTGTTCATCCTGAACAGGGTAACAACAGTTAAAAGGCCGTAACTCATTTTGCTCAGGTGGAGTTTATTCATTACAACCTTGATTTTTGAAGTGTTGATTGAAGTGCCGACGATTGCGTCCATGCCGTAGCCGGAACTTATGCCAAAAAATTTGCGTTTAGAAAGGGCTTCAACGCAGCCAAGGTCGATTGCCTTATTTCCTGGTGAATTCAAAATCATGTCCAGGGCCTTTGCAGGATTGTGGCGCGGGATGTTTAAGCCGCGGCTAAAGTCGTTTCCGCTTCCGGTGGGAACAAGGCCAAATTTAATACGCTCAAAACTGGTAATTCCGTTGAGCACTTCGTTGACAGTTCCATCACCGCCTACGACAACAAGACGGATATCGTTGTCCTGCTGTTCGGAAATCTGGCGGGCAAGCTCAGTGGCATGTCCGGCGTATTCAGGGATATAAAATTTATACGGGATGTTTTTGCTGTCGAGGATTTGTTTTACAATCTGCCAGCAGCTTACTGCTTTGCCGGAGCCGCCGTGCTCGTTTACAATAAAATAGTACATAGATTTCCATCCGGTCACAATAACAGGAACGGCAAACTCCGTCTGAATCAGCTACAGTTTAAGAAGCTCCTTGTACTTGAGTGCAAGGCGCTTTGATTTTTTAGCTGCAAGTCCGCAGTAGTTTGACGGGTGTTCAAAGAAGTTGGCAGGATCAGCAACACCGAGTTTTTCCAGCTGTGCTGTGATTTTAGCATATGCTTCTGTGTGAGTTTTAAGAACTTCAAAGAAAGTTTTGCCTGACTGCTCCGCTTCGAGGGTGATTTTGCGGATAACTTCGTGTCCGTCGTTAACACCTGCTTCTCCAAGAAGAATATATGCAGGTTCAGCGAGAACGCCGCCCTTAACCTTACCGCCTGCGTTTTCAAGGTTTTTAGCCATGTTGTCGCGGTCAGCCTGGAGGCCCTTAACAACGCTGTTCATGCGGGCAACTGCCATTGTAAAGCCGCTTACATAGTCAGCAATAAAGCGCTGTGAAGCTGAGTTTGTCAAATCACGCTGGTGTTCAGAAATCTGGTCCATGTAGAAAGTAATTACGCGAGGGCACATTGCCTTCCACAAAGATTTAACGTGTTCGCTGTTCCACGGGTTGCGTTTCTGCGGCATTGTTGAAGAACCAACCTGAGTGCTTGCAAAGTACTCAAAAACTTCACCGATTTCTGAGCGCTGAAGGTTACGAAGGTCATCGGCAAGGTTTGCGATGATACCAAATGCAACATTCATCTCAAGCAGGAGGCGGAGAACGTGTTCTGGTTCAACAAGCTGGTTGGAATATTCTGATGGTTTAAGTCCCAGGTATTCTGTATAGATGCGTTCAAGTTCTTCAGGATCCTTAACAATCATTGAAGGACCGTTGTATGAACCTACAGGACCTGCAAGTTTACCAACGAGCTGGTTTGAAAGTTCTTCGATTCTGATGATAGATTTTCCGAGACGGCTTACAAATTCAGCAATACTCCAGCCAAAAGTGATTGGAACTGCGTGCTG
>DLYJ01000062.1:2042-4941 GCA_003447785.1 Treponema sp. | reverse complement strand
CCGTGTGTACGTCCAACCTGTGGAGTATTGCATTCTCGTTCTGCGATATCACAGAGATATTTTTCGAGTTTTTTAAGTTCCGGAAGCACAACATTCTGAGTAACATCGCGCATACGGCAACTGAGCGCTGTATCAAGAATATCAACAGAAGTAGCACCAAGGTGAATAAGAGGTCCGATTTCGGCATCAACCTTAGTTTTCATTACGTTTACGAGGGCACGGATATTGTGCTTTGTTTTTTCTTCTTCTGCGTAAACTTCTTCAGGGTCAATATTTGCGGCTACATCGTCCAGGGTTTTAGCAAGAGCGTCTGTCAGTTTTCCGCGAATTTTCAGGTGAGCCTTTACGAGGGCTGCTTCACATTTTGCACACGAGCGGATAGATGCCTGCTCAGAAATGTAATTAGAAAGACCGGCAAAAGCGTCAGCCTCCGACAATGAGTATCTGTGGTCGATACATGAAAGGTTTTCAAAAATATTGCGTGTTTCCATAGCGCTTATTATTATCCATATAAAAAAAATTTTCAATCAGTGGCTCATATCCGGATACGTAAGCCCTTATAAAACCGTCTTCCCCACAGCTTACGAAAAAAAATATTTTTTGCATAAAAATGATTGTACAATCGTTTTATTTTATGTATTATCCATTTTCATGCAGAACTTTATTTAGCTGTTTAATCTTTTCTTAATGGTGGTAGCGGTTTGTTCAATCGTACTGACTTTGTATCGGATGCCGACTGGAATCGGTTTCTGGAATTTTCTAAGGATCTGGAGACGCCGAATATCGTTGTCAATCTTAACCAGATCAAACGCAACTACATCAAGCTGCGTGATTCTTTTCCTTTTGCACAGATTTATTATGCTGTAAAAGCAAATCCGGGTCCCAAGGTAATTTCGCTTCTGGCGGAACTTGGTTCAAACTTTGACATAGCATCGCGCTATGAACTGGACATGGTTCTTGAACTTGGAGTTCACCCCGACAAAATCAGTTATGGCAACACAATCAAAAAAGCCCACGACATTAAGTATTTTTACGACAAAGGCGTGCGCATGTTTGCCACAGACAGTAAAGAAGACTTAAAAAACATCGCCGAACAGGCTCCAATGAGCCGTGTTTACGTGCGCATGCTCCTTGAAAATACACAGACAGCAGACTGGCCTTTAAGCCGCAAATTCGGCTGTCATCCGGATATGGCCTACGACCTTCTGGTAAGTGCCCGGGACATGGGACTTACACCCTACGGAGTCAGCTTTCATCCGGGCAGCCAGCAGCGCGACATCGGTGCATGGAACGACGCAATCGCAAAGGCACGCTATCTGTATTCATCACTTGAAGAAGAAGAAAACATCCGCCTTACAATGATTAACATGGGCGGAGGCTTTCCGGCTCACTATGTAAACCCGACAAATGAACTTGAAACATACGCTTCAGAAATCAAACGCTATCTTGAAGACGACTTTGGAGAGGACTGTCCCCTGATTGTTCTTGAACCAGGCCGCTCCCTGGTAGGCGACTGTGGAATTCTAACAAGCGAAGTTGTAATGATCAGCCGCAAAAACAACACGGCACTCCAGCGCTGGGTTTATCAGGACAGCGGAAAATTCAACGGGCTTATCGAAACAATGGATGAATCCATCAAGTATCCGATTATTACAAGCAAGGACGCACCGGGCGTAAAGGAAGGCGAAGTTATTCTTGCGGGCCCGACCTGCGACAGCGCCGACATAATGTACGAAGACTACAAATACAAACTTCCGACCACTCTCAAGGCCGGAGATAAATTGTACTGGCTTACAACCGGCGCCTACACTTCAACCTACGCAAGCGTAGCTTTTAACGGCTTTCCGCCGATAAAAACTTACTATATGGAATAATTTTTATTCTTGCATTTCTACACAACTGGACTTAATATAAAATTAAGGATTTTTTTTAAGTCCGGCAGGAGTGTAGATATGAAAAAGTTTTTATTAAAAATGGTCTCTGCAGTCTTTTTAATGGCAGCAGTTGTATCAGGTGCACAAGCCAAGCCAAGCGAAGTTGACCGTATCGTAAAATCAGGCAAAATTGTAATCGGCGTAAAAGATGACGTTCCAAAGTTTGGTATATTCAACAAAGAAACAAATCAGTACGAAGGGCTTGAAATTGACATTGCAAAAGCCATTGCAAAAAAAATTCTTGGCAACGACAAGCATGTTGAATTTGTACCAGTAAATGCAAAAAACCGCGGTCCGTTTCTAAAATCGGACAAAATTGACCTGGTTCTTGCAACCTTTACAGTTACAGAAGAACGTAAAAATTATTACGAATTTTCTGACGTTTATTACACCGACCCTGTAGGCATCATGGTAAAAAAATCTTCAGGAATTACAAACTTCAAGGATCTGGAAGGCAAAAAAATCGGTGTTGCACAAAGTTCAATCACTTCAACCGTATTAAAAAAGGCAGCAATTCAGGAAAGCACTTTTATCGTTCCTGTGCCTTATGCTTCATATCCTATCTTAAAAGCTGCCCTGGACGACGGAGAAGTTGACGCAATCAGTGTAGACCGCTCAATTCTGCTGGGCTACATCGACGAAAACCTGGTTATTCTTCCCCAGCTTTATGAAGAGCAGCATTATGCAGTTGCAATCAAAAAAGGAAACACAAAACTTTTAAAAATTGTTAACGAAGTAATCCGCGACCTCGTAAAATCCGGCGAACTTGATAAGCTTCTCGAAAAGAACAAACTCGCCCTTTAGTAATTATTTTTAAAAAGAAAAAGCCTGAAACTCAATTGTTTCAGGCTTTTTGCGCTTGCGTGCCTTAACACGTCTTATTTTTCAAGACAAGCGTCTAGTTCTGCAGAAATTGCTTTTTTATCAAGGTTTTGTCCGATGATACAAAGCTTAATCATGCGGTC
>DLYJ01000062.1:0-1857 GCA_003447785.1 Treponema sp. | reverse complement strand
TCGCTTTCGTCAGCAAACCACATGAGTCCCTTGCAGCGGATGATATTCTTCGGCCATTTTGCAGCGTATTCATCAAGTTTCTGGCGGTTGAACGGAACACGGCGGTAATAAATAAATGTACCGATTCCATATTCATCTTCGTCTGCGCCACTGTCTCCAGAGTGTTTATGCTCATGATGATGGTGGTCGTGTCCGTGATGTTCATGATCGTGATCATCATCGTGGTCGTGGTGATGATGTTCATCTTCATCATCGTCATTATCCTCAACTTCGCCTTCTTCCAGCTGTTTACACCAGCCTGCACTTGCGTAAACCTTTTCAAAATCAAAACTCTTTGTTGCAAGAACTTCTTCTACATCAACCTTACCGTGGTCAGTTTCGATAATTTTTACACCCGGGTGCAAAACTTCAATTACCTTGCGAACCTTTTTGAATTCATCTTCTGTAACAAGGTCCTTTTTGTTGATTACCAGAGTTGAACAGAATTCAATCTGCTGAACAAGAAGGGATTCGATATCTTCTTCACCGATTGCCTTTTTGTCAAGAAGTTTGTTACCGCCGGCAAATTCATCAACGAGACGGGCAGCGTCAACAACACCTACAACGTTATCAAGAACACCGTTGCTTATAGTTTCCAGTTCCTGAGCGATTGGCATTGGTTCGCAGACACCGCTGGCTTCGATCAAAATGTAATCGTATTTTCCTGTTTTGATGAGATTTTCAATATTCTGGGAAAGCTGAGTCTTTAAAGTACAGCAGATACAGCCGTTTGTTAAAGGAACGATTGAACTTGTATCTGTAATCTTTGCACCATCCGCAATGAGTTTTGCGTCAACGTTTACTTCTCCAATATCATTTACAATTACTGCAACTTTAAAACCTTTCTGATTGGAAAGGACCTGGTTGAGCAATGTAGTTTTACCTGCACCGAGATAACCGCACAAAAGGGTCATCGGAGTTTTAGTTTTAGCCATTATAAAAAGCCTCCATTTACACCTATAAGATAGTAAATTTTTTAAAAAATGACTACAATAATCGCACTATGAAAAAGACAAACGCCATGAGAATCCTTGACGGATTAAAAATAAAATACGAAACAAAAGAATACGATGACGACGGCGAACACGAATTAAGCCGGGGAGCTGCCACAAACATTGCAGAAAAACTGGGCATAGATCCCGCAGCTTGTTTTAAGACGATAGTAATGAGAAGCGAAACAAAGCAGATTTTTGTTTTCTGCCAAAGCGCCGAACACGAAATAAACTTAAAAAAAGCCCGCACTGCCGCCGGGGTAAAAGAATTGAATCCCGTAAAGCCTGAAGAACTCTTAGCCCTGACCGGTTACATCCGCGGAGGCTGCAGCCCAATCGGGATGAAAAAAAAGTTCCCCACCTTTATAGACGCAAGCGCCCTTAATCACGACAAAATCTACATCAGCGCCGGAATGCGCGGCCAGCAGATAATTCTTGCCCCTTCCGACCTGATAAAGGCAACAGAAGCAGAAACAGTAGATTTAGTGCTGGAGTAATATTTTTATGGGCGGCACTTAATTTTTGCCCCAGGGCAAAAATTAAGCCGGGCCTTACGCACTTCGGTAACCCTCACCGTCCTCGCCGGCAAAATCTGCCGTCTGCGGTCGGTTCACAGGCCCTGTCAAAACAGGGCCCGTTCAGTGCTCCACGCCCTGCCGCTTCCTGAAAAAATTGTCATAAGTTATAAAAATTTGTTTTACTTCTTACACTTTATATCTTATACTTTCCATCAGAAATATATTGAACCTTTTGCGGAGAGTATAAAACTTATTTAAGATTTCCCGCAATTTTTCTTGTGAGCCTTAATTTTTTTGATGGCCCAGGC
>DLYJ01000261.1:2058-3757 GCA_003447785.1 Treponema sp. | reverse complement strand
AGCAGAAGAACAAAGATTGGCGAAGTGTACAGGAGAATTACTGCAACGCTCGCCCCGCTTTCGATAATCGTATGAAAATAGCAGACAGAAAAGAAGGTCAGGCTGATTACACCTGTTCCTACAAACATCCACAAGTCCCGAAGTTCAATTTTTAGGAGCTTTTTGTTTTTAAAAAGCAGAAAAATGAACATAAAAAATGCCGAAAGGACGCTACGCATGGCAAGGACCTGCATTGAAGTAAATCCTGCGTTTACAAGGTTTTTAAGAAAGATTGAAATGATTCCCCAGAGTATGCCTGCGAGAACGGTAGAAAGAATATAGAAATTCATAGGGCTTAAGCCGGGTCTGACCGTTACACAGACTGTTTTTTCCAGGCGTCAATAAATTCAAGCATAAACTGCTGGACATCGGAGAACCACTTTTTCTGGAATCTGCATGCCGGAACGCCTATGTATCTGAAGTGCCAGCACTCCCACATATATCCTGTTACGTCTTCGTATTCCCGGGGGAAAGAAAGGCTCCAGCCGTAATCTGCTGCGTTCTGGTAAACCCACTTACCCATCTTTGTGTCGCCCCAGTCGTCGGTAATTGAACCAAAATCCACTGCGCAGCCGAGCTGATGCTGGCTTGTACCCGGTCTTGCGCTGTAACGCTCTGCAAGTTCTACACCGTCCTGGGCGCAGTAGCGGTTAAAAAGGCCTTCCTGATATTTGTAAGAGCGGTAGGTTGAACTTACCATCAGTTTGATTCCGTCGGCGAGGGCTGCGCGGGAAAGCTCTTCGAGGGCAGCATAACTTTCAGGTCTTAATGAGAGGTCGTTACGGCTTACATTCCACAGGTCACAGCTGCTTACCTTAATCAGGCCCTGAGGCACATAGTCCGAACCAACCTTATTCTTTTTATCGATTAAATAATAAAGTGACAGATCTGTTCCGTGGTGCTCATCGTCCCAGGCAAGCACTTCCTTTAAGTCGCGCAAAAACTCTGCCGGGTCCCCGTTTGGAATTGCGGCCTTACAGCGGTCTGACATTGACTGTAAAACAACTGACAGTTTTTGAAGTTCAGGGTCAGTTTCCTGAACCGAAGCCTTAGCTTCTGATTTTTTTGTGCAGGCACTGAAAAGGAGTGCAGTTGCGAGAAAAACTAAGATTGATTTTTTCATTTTACTGAACTTCCGTTACTGAGTGAATGAATAAAAATGTGTCTGAAAAGCCTGTATCATCAAGAGCCTGGCGGCTGCATGGAGACGGGTTCATTATGTACAGTTTGTGTTTATTATCGAGCCCGTCATTAAAACCTGCCATGATAATTCCCACCCCGGTTGAATCGATTGCTTCTACCTGGCTCATTTCCAGGACGAGGTTTGTATTTTTTATCAAATCATAAACCTTGTTTGAAAATTCCTGGGAAGTATATGAATTTATTACGCCGGAAAGTTCAAGGAGAATGTAGTTGGCGCCGTTTTTTTCTGTGATTTTAAGTTGATCCATTTAATTCCTCCCTATTATTTTGCAAGCCTTTTGATAACCAGGATACTTACGTCGTCGTCCAGTTCCTTTGAAAGGAAGTTTGAACAGGTCTGGTAAACCGTCTTGGCAATGCGGTCTGCTGTAAAGGCTGTGCTTTCGGTGATTGATTTTTGAATTCGTTCCTTGCCGTATGTTTCGCCGCGCAGGGATTTTGAGTCAATCAGACCGTC
>DLYJ01000261.1:0-1956 GCA_003447785.1 Treponema sp. | reverse complement strand
TTAACAAAGCCCAGGACGCGGCCATCACCCTGGATTTCGATTACGTTGTTGTACGATCTTGTGTACAGGAACAGCGATGGAACTCCACAGTTGATGTAATAAAGTGTATCGTCGGTAAAGTCAATCAAACCAAACATACCTTCAAAGAAGGTGCCCTTTGGAAGATTAAAGCGGATAAACTGGTTTACTTTTTCTACCAAAAGCTTAAAGTCCCGGGTTTCCTCAAGATAAGTACGGATAATGGACTTGATGATGACCATACTCATGGAAGCACTGATACCCTTTCCGCTCAAATCGCCAAGAACAAAGATGTGGCGGTGTTCTGTCAGGCGGATAAGGTCAACAAATTCACCACCGATGTTGTGGGCGTGTTCCATGATATATCCGGCGTCGTAGTGGGGATTTTTAATCGGATCCATGTTTTCCTGAATCGAAGTAATAATCTGGCTGGACATGCGGATTTCGCGGTTTACGGTACCGACGATGGACTGGTTTGCGATGTTCTTAAGGTAGTAGCCAAATACAAAGAAGTACGAATACAGTTTGGTGAATGTAACTGAGTCGTATTCGTTGTAGATGTTACCGCCTGCCTTTGGTCCTAGGAGCATTGCGCCGATCAGGTGACGGCCTTCTGCAAGGAGTATAATCGCATCGGACCCTGTTGAATTAAAGAGCTTTAAAAGTTCTTCCTTGTCGCTTTCGTATGCGTGTCCGTTTTCTACCGCACTCTTTAAAACTACAGTACGGTTCTGGTTCAACATAGAGTCAAATACAGACTCAGACGCGCTTAATTCAATCTGTTTTTCCTTATCAAAAACCGGTCTCAGCTTACCTTCGTTTTCTACGAGAATTGTAATTTCTGACAGACCCAGGTTGTGGGAGAAGATTGATTCCATCGCCTTAACGATTTCTTCAGGTTCTCCACTATAGTCCATTTTTGAAAGCTGCGCTTCAAATGTGTCCGCATACTGGAATGAACGGAAGTACGCACGCTTTGAAAGGTATTTTGAAACCTGGTAAGAAATGGTTACAGCCGCAACAATTACCGCACTGATGTACAGGATGAACAGGAAGAGGTTGTTTGCGGCAATCGGCCATAAACGGGGAAAGAAGAATCCTACAAAAACCGCAGGAATCAGATAACTTACCGTAAAGGTTACTGCAACACCGATTACATACTTTAAGTCATACAAAAAGTTCTGCATTGCCGAGTGGGCAATCAGTACCTGGGCAAGACCGACTCCGAAGAGTGTCAGTGTAGAGAACATCGGAACACGGCCTGTAGCCTTTCCGATTATGACAACAGCGAGCCAGCCGAAAGAAAGGGAAAGGGCGTTCATTATGGTTTTTTGCATGTTGAGGCGGTCTTCTCGGTTTTCGGCGCGCAAAATCATTATTAAGGCTGAAAAAGCAGGTCCAACAAAAAGAACTATTACCTTGTACAAATCATACAAAGTGTACGGGAAGTACAAAGAAAGGCGTCCTTCAAACAGCGGTATCGAATTAATCTGGAGTCCCAAAAAGTCCGTGATATTGATATCCTTTACCTTTGTAAAACAGAACCAGCACGAAAAAAGAATCAGAATCCATCTGACGGCCTTTACCGAAGCAGGTCTTTCGTAAGACGGGAACAGAATAAAATAAATACAGAAGTCGATTGCGTAGACTGTGGTAAAAATGAGGGAAAGGCGGACAAAGAGCAGCATCATTCTGTCCGGGTGATAGATTGAAGCCCAGACTGTAAGTGCCATAAAGCCGAGGGCTGCCGCAAGGAAGTAATCCATTGTTACGAGAGGATTGTCTACCTCTTCCTTAGTCTGGTTTTCTGTGTAAAAGGCAAGCCCTACCATAAAGGCTGCCATTGCAAGATTAAGAACTACGTAAATCATATGAATTCCCCCTACCCCTGAACTTTTGCAACAAGCATTGTTACGTCATCATGAAGCCTTGTATCTG
>DLYJ01000236.1 GCA_003447785.1 Treponema sp. | reverse complement strand
GGCAACTCCGATATGCATTTAAAAAATTTTTCTTTAATCCATAATCAGCAAAGTGGTGAATGGGAACTAGCCAGAGCTTATGATTTGCTTCCAGTAAATATCCTCATGCCTTCAGATAAGGAAGAAACGGCCCTTACTATGAACGGAAAAAAATCCCGTTTGACGCGCAAGGATTTTTTAATTTTTGCGCAGAATATAAAAATTCCCCTGAAAGCCGCTGAAAAAATGATAGAACGCCTTGTTTCCAAAAAAAATGTTTTGCTGGAAGTGGCAAAATCGCCTTTTATTTCTGATGAACTTCAAACAAACTACTGCAGCCTTATTGAAGAGCGGTGCGGGCGCCTTATGAAAGACTAATTGTCCTTCTTTTTTATTCTGTCCTTATTATCACGCTTGCGTTTGCTCCGCCAAAGGCAAAGCTGTTGCTCATGCAGCATTGTAGCGGTTTTTCAGACGCAACATCAGGTGAACTTACAATATTCAATTTTGGAAGGTCGTCATCAAATTGTCCGTCCCAGCCTTGAACAGGTAAAAACTGATTTTTTATTGCGTAAAAACAAACGGCAAGTTCGAGGGCGGCTGCGGCTCCCAGGGTGTGGCCGGTTAAAGGTTTTGTTGTGCTGACCGGAACTTTGTATTCCTTAAAAACAAGATCCACGCCAAAGGACTCCATGCTGTCGTTAAGACGTGTTCCTGTACCGTGCATGTTGATGTAGTCAATTTGTGAAGGCTTAAGTCCTGCCTGGTCCAGTGCTTTTTGCATTGCGCTCCGGGCTCCGCTTCCGTCGGCGAGCGGTGCGGTAAGATGGCTTGCGTCAGAGCTTTCGCCGCAGCCTGCAAGGATAATTTTCTGATTGTCTAGGTCATCGCGGCTCAAAACAAAGAGGGCTGCTCCTTCGCCAAGGTTGATTCCGTCACGGTTTTTGGAAAACGGATTTGTCATATTGTGGCTTACTGCTTCCAGACTGTCAAACCCGAGGAGAACTGTGTCAGAAGCAATGTCTACGCCTCCGCAGATTACAGCGTCGGCCAGTTTTGATTCAATAAGCTGGCGGGCTTTGATAATTGCGCTTGCGCTGGAAGAACATGCTGTGGCAAAAGAAAGGGCCGGACCCTTTGTTCCGAGAACTTTTTGTGCAAAGGTTGCAACATAGTCTGCGCCCTGCATTTTTAATTCATATTCTTTATCAAATTTTCCGTCTGTAAAAAACTTTTTGTGGGCAGCAAAAGAAAGTGCACTTCCGTTATCGCACTGTCCGATGCAGACGGCAACCCGTTCAGCTCCGTAACGCTCAACGGCTGTCTTGGCAGTGTCTTTGAGCTGGGAAAGGGCAAAATTCAATAATTCGAGGGTGCGTGTATTGTATTTATCGCCGGTGGGCTTCAGGAGGCTGTCGTCAACCTTTCCCACAAAAAAAGATTTTACGCCTGATTGTCCGGCGAGTGAACATTCAACTTTTTTGATTCCTGCGCGGTTTGCGGTTTTGAGATTATTAACAAAGGAATCAGTATCTGCGCTGGACCCTGCGGCACAGATAAAAGCCGGCCGGCTTAAAAAGGTTTTTGTCATTTAAGTCCGCCTTCCTTAATGCATTTTTCTACCTTGTCGCGCCAGATTTGCGGGCAGACAAACTGAGTTTCGCCGGTCTTTGCGTCAATACACATCTGGCTTACCGAGCCCTTTGTGGTAAGTTCGCCGGTCTTTGCGTTGTATAATTCAAAATTGAATTTAATCATGTTTTCGTATTCGACCAGGATTGCCTTGGCGCGGCATATGTCTCCGAAGTGGAGCGACTTGACGTATTTGCATTTAACTTCTGTTACCGGAAAGATGTAGCCGGATTCTTCCATCGCAATGTAGTTGTAACCGATTTTGTCCAGAAAGGCGCAGCGTGCGCGCTCAAAATAATTGATGTAGTTTCCGTGCCAGACAATCCGCATGGAATCTACTTCAAAAAAATCGATTTTAAATTCAACTGTGTTTTCCAGAAATTTTGTTTCCATTTTTTTATTATATAAGATAATGAACTTAATGAAAGGTCAAATTTTGAGTTTTTATTGCCAGAAGTCAAAAAAATTGTACCACTGATATGGTTTTTGTTTTGCAAAGTGCTCCAGGGCCGAACTGTAAAAATCGCAGGTTTTTTGAATCCGTTCCGCCCGTTCCCTGCGCGGGCAGTTAAAATCGTAAGGAATTTTTTTAACAAACATCTGGTACTTTGGTTTGAGGGAAAAATCCTTTTGCCGCAGGCCGCCGATAAAATACGAAGGCACGTTCAAAAGTGAGACGAGCAGAAAAACGCCGTAAGGAAAGCGCGCCGTCTTATTCATAAAGGTTGAATTCAAGGTGCGGTCTGTGTTTGCGCTGATTCTGTCGCCTGCGATGACGACGAGTTCGCCTTTTTCAAGACGTTCCTGTAGAATTATGATTGTCTCAGGCCCGATTTCGTCTGAAGAAATTACATTCAGGCTTGAATCAGGATTGATTGAATTTATGAGTTTTACGAATCCGCCTGTTATTTTTGTGTCCGTAATTGAAGTTACGCTCATTTTTCTGGCAGTTCCGGCCTGGTTTTCGCTTGCCAGAGCGCGCATAAGCTGAGCGTTTCCCAGATGGCTTACAAGGCAGAGACAGCCCTTTCCGGCATTGATGTTTTTGACAAGGTCTGCAACATCGTCGTCCTGCCAGATTACGTCCTTAAAGGAAAATTTTCCGCCCCAGCTCTGAACGTTTTCAACAAGGTTGAGGGCAAAGGAAATAAAATGTGCAAGTGTTGAATTTTTAGCGCCTCTGTCTGAATCACCGGTTTGACGGCATGAGCTGACTGTCTGTAAAAACGCTTTTGAAACATGGCGTGCAGACGGGGCAAAAAGCCAGTAAAAAAAGCCCACCGGAAAGGCGAGAATCCGCATAAAAACTGCGGGCGTGATTTTTAAGAGTACAAACATGATTTTGTACCCGAGCCCGATTTTGGATTTTTCCTTAACCTCGTACCAGTTCACGGAGTGTCCTCCACAACAAAAGTGGAATTCTAAAAATCATTCCGATGCAAAGGCGTGTAAAAACCCAGCTTATACGGACATTGTCGCGGAAGAGGTGAAAGTTTGAAATTCCGTCAGAAGGATAAGTAACTCCCACCGGGAAGAATTTAAAATTCATTCCGCTCCAGATGAGCTTAACTAAAATTTCTATGTCAAAACCCATCCGCAAGTCTATGAAATGTGTTTTTAAGTAGCGTGCAGTTTTTTTAACCGGATACACCCGGAATCCGCACAGCCCGTCTTTAATTCCTTTTTTCCAGGTTACGACAGAGCACCATGTGTTTGCAAATTTGCGTCCGTTTTTACGGTGTCCCGGGGCTGTTTCGTCGTAGGCCGGATAACCGCAGATTAAGTCTTCGGGATTTTGTTCTGACTGTTCAAAGAAAAGTCCTGCTGCTCCAAAATCGTGCTGACCGTCTGCATCAATTTGCAGAACGTGTGTAAATCCGAGGGAATCTGCATGGAGGACGCCTGCCTTAAAGGCAGCACCTTTTCCGCCGTTTTTTTTCATCGTCAAAAGAATTATGAGGGAAGGGTATTTGGATTCAATTTGCTGGAGAATGGAGCGTTCTTCGGCTGTGTTTCCGTCGTCGACGAGTATAATTTTTATATCATGCTGAATGCACCAGGGAGAAATTGAATCTATCATCTTCCGGCAGGCTTTTCCGTGCCGGTAAACAGGAATTAAAAGTGCAGGTTTATATTCGCTCATTCTTTTTCTGCCGTGTATGAGCCGCTTGCGTAGGTTTTCCCTGCGGCAAAGTCTGTGATTTCAAAACTGATGCGTGACTTTTCGCCTTCAAACTTGAGTTTAAAGACTACAGTGCTGTCAGGTAAAAGTTTGTCGCTGAATTTAAAACGTTTAATATCCGGAATCGAAACTTTTGTTCCAAAATAACGCTGTGCAAAATGGGCAACCAGGTCAATCTGGGCAACTGCCGGCAATAATTTAAAATCAGGAAAGTGACCGTCAAAATAATCACTTGTTCCCGGAATTAGAACTTCAAGTTCAACTTCGATGTTGCTGCCGTTTTCCCGACGGAGCAAAACGGTTTCTGCCGGAATTCCGTGGATATTCTGTGGCGCAAAAAGCTTTTGAATGACAGGCTTTTTCTTTTTGCCCTGAACATCCATAGGAAGCGCGTCCAGAAATCTCCATTTTTTTGGGAGAACTACATTTTCAAAAAACTGCAGGAGATAGTCGTGAAAATATCTGTTTATCAGGTATTTTTCCGTATCCTTGAATTTATTTTTTCCTTCTTCGTTCAATACGACTGCGGCTGCAAGGTACTGACGGCGGTCACTCATCGGAACTATACAGCAGTCCAGAACAAGTCCGCTTTGCATAAGACGGTTTTCAACTTCGGTTACGCTGATTCGTTTTTCTTCGATTTTTACGATTGAATCCGCACGTCCCTTCAAAATAAAGCGTCCGTCATCCTGAATATCAACCAGGTCGCCGGTTGCAAAACCTGCCGGATCCTTGATGTATGGAGAAATAATTGTCAGACAGCCTGCGTCGTTTTTCCAGATTTTTGCGTTGGCAAAAGGTGTCCAGATCTGACCGTCCTTTGTCTGCTGTCTGTATGCGATTCCAGAAGTTTCGGTTGAACCATATACTTCCAGCGGACAGAATCCAAAGATGTCTACAGTTCCCTTTGCAACTTCCGGTGTTAAAACGCCGCCGCTTGTAAAAATCCACGGGTTTTTCAGATTCAGTTTTTTGCCGTCTCGTTCTGCGTTTGTGCGTTTTAAGAATGCAGGTACTGCGATAATCATGTATTCTTCGTCATCAAAAAGTTCAAATTCTTCAGGGAATTCGATGCGGCGTCGTCTAAAAGGAACTCCCAGTGCAAAAGGAAGCATCATCGTAAACAAAAGCCCGTAAATGTGGTGCTGGCTTACGGTTGCGACAAGTTTGCGGCTTAAAAATTCGTCGCCCCACTGGCTCATTACAAATGCATTATCGGCTTCAAATTCGGTCAGGCGCTGTTGAACTGCCTTAGGATGTCCGGTAGTTCCAGAAGTGAACATCATGATCTTTGTTGAATCTGCATCGATTTTTGGAGTAGTCATGATTTCTTCCTGGCCCGGCTCCGGTGAGTTTTGAATCAAATCCGGGATAAATTCAGCATTTTCAATTTTTTTGCCTTCAACTTCCTGCTGGTCTGTCAAAAATACTGTTTTGTCTCCACTCCTGATTTCTGCGATAAAGTTAGGGCTGATATTTGCTGTAAGAAGAATTTCTTTTTTAGACTGCAAAAGAGCGGCAAAGGTACAGATAAAATACCAGTAATCTTCGCAGTGCAGGATAAATTTCTGAACATCATCGTGCTGTTTGATAAAGGCGCGCATTTTTGCACTGTCTGTCAAAAAGTCCTGCCAGGTTTTGTAATTTTTGTCCGACCATTTTCTGTCGTAACACATTATCATTTTAGCATCGTGTGATTTTGCGTTGAATTGTGAAAGAGG
>DLYJ01000064.1 GCA_003447785.1 Treponema sp. | reverse complement strand
ATTAAGCCGTCTTTCTGAATAAGGTCGATTGGACGTCCTTCGGCGTACTTTCGGCCTTCTTCTGTATAGACGCCGGCTGTAAAACAAATACCGCGGTCGGCCTTTGTATCACTAACCTTTGCCTGGAAGTCGCGGACGTAAAGTTCACCAACGGAACCTGTAGTACGATAGAATCTGAAAATTTCCGTATCTTCCCATTTATTTGAATCAACAGTAAGAAGAATTTCAACATTATCCGGCTGAACCGAAATATCCTGAATTTTTACAACTGAACGAGGATAGTAAACAAGAACAATTTTGCGGCAGAGTGCAACAAAGTCGCTTGAACTGCTCATGAGATAAATCTGAAGGTTCTTGTTCTGGTTCAATTCTGAATAGCGGCTCAAAAGCTGACCGCAGTCCTTGTAAGACGGGTTGATGGCCTGGATTTCGCGGAGCTGCATGATACCGAGAGAAATATTTTTTGTAGCAAAACATGCGTTTGCGTAACGATAGCGGATTTCCAGGAGCAGGTCCTGAGGAATGTTCTGGTGGCGCAGACCGATTTCAAAATCCTGCATTGCCTTTTCGTACTGGTTTGAATTCATATGAATGATGCCGGCAGAAAGACATGAGCGTGCACCGAATTCCGGGTCCGGGCGAAGGTGCATAAATACTTTCATGGCCTTTTCGCCGTAACCGCATTCCTGCATGGCGTCTGCCATTGAGTAAAGTGCTTCCTTATTGTCCGGGTTTTCGTCGAGAGCCTTGCGGAGAAAGGCGAGACTTTCCTTAAAATGATGTGCCTTATACAAAGCCATTGCAAGGGGAGCGTTTACGTTTGTTGCTTCCGGATTTGCAACGATGGCTTTTTTGAGACATGGAATTGCCTTGTCATACTCTTTGTTCTGATAGCAGGCAAGTCCCAGGTTGTAGTTAACGTCGAAGTTTGACGGGTTAATCTGATATGCGGCAGGAAGGCCACGGAAGGCATCCTGAATTTTATTCAGTTTGAGGGCGCAGATACCCTGACGAAGGGCTGCGGTAAATGGATCTATTTCCTGGTGGGCCGGTGCAATACTAAGCATTGTGTCATAAATCTGGTAGGCCTTTTCCCAGTTATGCTCGTTAAAATAAACGTTACCGAGGGCAATCAAACCGTCCGGGTTGTGCGGGTCCTGGGCAAGCTTCCTTGAAGCTTCCTTGATAATCTGAGAACGGTTTTTCTGTTTGCCACCACGTTTTGAACCTGATTTGCGTGATGAAACGACAAGTGAGATTGCAATAATTGCGATGATAATAACTATGCCGGTAAGTAATAATACTGGATCCATACTATAATTATCGGTAAAAAAGTGCAAAAAAACAAGATTTAATAAAGAATTTAACCTTTATTTATCAATTATAACGAGATTTCTTTCCCGCTCTTCGTCCTGTGAGTTTTCGGTCAAAAATGGAACTACAAGACTTTCTACTTTGTAGGTTGGCATATTTTTACCGAGAGCAGTCATTTCTTCTTCGATTTTGGACGCTTTTGCCTTGTATGCGAGGAGTTTTCCGCCGTCTTTGAGGATGCGGCGCAAAACATGAGTCATCTTTTTTTCCAGGGGACGGAATGCGCGGAACACACAAAAGTCGAATCTGTTCTGCTGGAGGCGCTCTGCCTGATTTTCTTCTACTGTTACGTTTTTGAGCTGGAGGAGGCGTGCGCAGTGTTCAAGAAAGTTGCAGCGCTTACTCATGCGTTCCACAAGGACAAAATTGAACTGGGGAAAAACTGCGGAAAGGGGAATGCCCGGAAGCCCTGCACCTGATCCTAAGTCTGCGGTGGTAATACTTCCTGTATTACCACCTTCGACGGAAGCGTTGCTTCCGTCACATGGAGGTGTGGCTGGCCGTCCTTGGCCAGTATGGCCAGTACTTCCTGTATTACGAACGGAGATTTGTTTTGCGAGGAGGGGGGCGCCGGAGAGACTGTCGAGGATGTGGCGGATTACAATCTGGTCGTAATCGTCGGTGTTTATCAGGTCAAATTTTGCGTTGTATTCCTGGAGGGCCTTGATGTAGAGGTCCATCTTGAATTCAATCTGGTCGAGGGGAAGGTGGCTGATTCCGTAAAAATCGTCTTTATCAAAGCCCAGCTGAACAAGGCCTTCGTGTAAATAATTCAATTTGTCTCCTTTTAAATGTCGCGGTCAAATATTATTCAAGAGCAATAAGAACATCAACCCTGAGGCCGTCCTGTTGGGTGCGGAGTGTTACAAGGTTTCCCGTGCGGCTTGCCGTCAGGTTATTAATCTGAGCGAGCCTGAACACCGGTGAATTTTTATCATCTGTTGCCTGTGTAATTGCAGGGCTGACTGTAAATACGGTTCCTGTGTTTTTTGTGCCGGTTGCGCGGAACAAAAGGTGGAAAGTTTCTGTATTTGTTTTTGATGAATTCAGGTAAACGCGGTCAGCTGTCAAAAGGAAGGTTCCGTCGCTTTCCGGGTGAGAAAAATAAATCGAACGCAGTGAACCCAGTATGTCGGTTCCGTTGATGACAAAACGCAAAAGTTTTGAGCGCTCGGTCTGTTTTGTGTCTGATACTGCGGCTGTTGTGGCAGGTGTTGTTCCGCGGGCTGTGCTTACGGCATTTACCTGCTGTTTTAATTCATTCAATTCGTTCAAAATCTGCCTGAGCATCACTGTGTCAGAGGCGTTCTTGTTTGTTGAATTCAACAGGCCGCCAACTGATGGAAGAACTCCCATGCTGTCAAGGGAAGACAAATCTCCTGCCGTGAGCATGCTGGAAATTGTACCTGCGCTGTTTGTCAGGACTGAAAGTGCATCTGTTGAATCTGTATTTGTCGCCGTGGCAGCCGGGTTAGCCGCTGGGGTTTCTGTTGACGCTGCAGTTTTTGAATTTGTGCCTGCCGGAACGTTTTTGTGACCTGAGTAAAAACCGTCGCTTCCGGGAACGTAAAAGCCGTTTCCAAGGGCAGGCGCGCTGATAGAAGGCATTGTCGGTGCACTGGGCATCGTAACGCTTGTTTTTGAAGAGGTTTTAGTCTGTGCAAAAAGGCCTGTCTGCAAAAGAGCGATAAAGGCAAGCAGAATAAACTTAGAGGCTTTCAAGGCTTTCCTCAACGTACTGGAGACGCTGCTGCAGGGCAGTGATGGTCTTTTCCAGGCGGTTTTTTTCTTTTTCGAGTTTGGCGCGGGGGTCGTCCTTTTTGTGCTGCTTCATGAGCTGTGCTACAGTGTCAGCAGGTTTACCGGCAAGAATCTGTTCTTCGGCGGCGGCACGATCGTCCTTGTTTTTAATCATTGCGACCTTTTTCATATTGTCAAAACCCATTGCAGGGTTAACTTCTATGTGGCCGACCTTTGTAATTTCCTTGGCGGTATTGCGCGGAAGGCAGAGAACGCGGTCAAGATAATCTTCGTAGCGGATGTTTGCCTTTTCGCAAAGGGCATGTGCCTGGGCAAGAAGCTTACCGAATTCTTGCATGAGCCGTCCGTTGACTTCCATGTAGTCGTGGCGGATTTTTTCTGTAAGTTCTTTGAGTTCAGGGTTGTCTTCGATTTCAATTTTGTAAATTCCAAGTTCACCTGCTTTTTCCAGAAGAGTGTGGAATTTTGACCAGAATGCAGCGTTGTGGGCGCGTCCGGTTGCAAGGAGTTTGCCGCCGCTTTCTGCAAGTTTTTCTTCGTTTATGAGATGGTGGGTGTATTCGTGAATTGCGGTGTAGATGAGCTGGCTGTCGCTCTTAAAATTTTTGTTGTGCAGTAAAATTTCGCGGGTTTCCGGGTTGTAAAGACCGTTAACGCGGACAGATTCTTTTCCTGTCATAATTACTGAAAAATCCAGTTCTGTCGGTTGAATCTGCAAAAGAGCCTGTTTAATTGATTCGTTATCCATATATTCTATTTTACCCTAAAAAGCCCATTGAGTCGAGAATAAGGGAGGCGGCAACTGTGGCTGCGGTTTCTGTTCTCAGGACGCGGCATCCCATGGAGCAGAGCGAAAAGCCCGCATCCTGGAGAAGGTCCCGTTCTCTGTCGGTCCAGCCGCGTTCGCTTCCGATTGCAGCCACGGCCGAGTGGGAACCTTCTTTCTGCAAAAACTCGTGGAGGCTCTGTCCTGCGCGGACATTATCAAGTGCAATCAGAGAGCTGTCACAGCCTGCAAAAGATGCATCCTGTTCTTCCCGGACCATCTGTATTGCCTGGCTCAGGGAAGGAGAAGTAACAAGGTGCGGCACGTGTGTGCTTGCGGCCTGAGCGGTTCCTTCCAGCAGCATGCGAAAAGCAGAGCCGTCTTTTACTACGTTTGAATTCAAATAGCTTTTTTCTGTGAGTTCGGTGCCGGAAAGAATGATTTTTGTAACTCCAAGCCCAGCCATGTCGCGCAAAAGCCTTCTTAATTGAATCGGGCGTGGAAATCCGATAATCATTGTGAGCGGGTAGAGCTTTTTGCCGGCAGATTTTGGTTCAAAACTGAATTGAATGTTACCTTCCGGAGAAATATCTGTAATGGTCGCAATACCTGCCATGCCGCCGATAACGCCTGCATCAAAGCTGTCGCCTGCTTTTTTGTGGAGAACTTTTACGATGTGTTGGTTGCGTTCATCTTTTTTAACAAGAGGCTGGTTAAGTTCGTCGGGTGTAAACAGACAGATATTCATAGGTGAATAGTAATGTGTTTTGGCCGTTTGGACAAGGAAGAATATGAACCGGTCTTATTGGAAAGATTCCCGCAACGAGTGCGGGAATGACAGGGCGTTTGCGCGGGACTGACAGGGCCAGCCCAGGGGCCAGCCCCGCGGCAAGCCCCTGTTTTTATTCAACAGATGTTACTGTAAGTTTTTTTGTCCACTTTGATGAGGCTTCGGTCAGAGTGCCTGTTACGGAACATTCAGATTCAAGCCGGGAAAGGAGAGCCTTATTAAGGGCATCGTCCTTAGCATCAACAGTCAGAATAAAACTTACTGCCGACCGCATTTTGTAGTCTTCGGTCAACTTAAAGCCTGTGCTGGTTTTTTGAAGCAGCCCGCTTACGGTGACTGACTGTCCGACATGGCTTTCGTTTAAGAAAGAGTGATTAAAAGCGCGGCCAGGTAAAGAAGCAGGCGGTGTAAGGGTTTGTCCTGCCTCTGTTTCTGCTGCATTTTGCTGTTCACTTTGTTTAACACTGTTTTTTTGTGATGCGCAGCCTGCAAAAAGCAGACCGGCACACAAAGCGGTCAAAAGCAATTTCATTAGTTATCTCCGAACCAGTATTCAAGAAGGTCTCCCCACTTGGAATCCTTACCGAAAGCAAGTTCAGTTTTGTACCAGGCAGGATTATTTTCCGGCAGAAGGGTCACATTAGAACCGGATACAGACATTGGAGAAGTACCGCCTGAGATTGAAAGACCGTAGAAACCACATTCCAAAATGCCAGAACGTGTCTTAGTATTTTCTGAGGAGTAATTGTAATAAAGCCCATAACCCTTATTGCCGTCACGCCAGCTTGCGATGATACAGTCATCAAGGCGTGCTGCAAAAAGAAGCACCTTGGCGGCAAGGTTAGGCCAGGTATAGGTTGTTTCTCCGACAGTTAGTTTTGATGCAAGGTTATAAGAGCTATCCAAAACGGCTCCAAGCTCAAAAAGCCATGTATAAGTACCCATATAACTTAATAAGCCGCCGCGGTAAAGCACTGAATCCTGTATAATTCTTCCATAAGTCAAAGGTACAGTTGTCGCTGATGCTGTTTCAGTTATTTCTCTTGCAGATTTATCATAATAAAGTCCTGCAATTTCCTGGTTATCGTTATCCAGAATTTCCTGTGCATAAGCATCGACAGCAGTTTTTAAGGCATCCATCTTTGTTAAATCAACTGCGGTCAAAGTGCAGGCGTCAAAGTCAAAAAGAGACAGATTGTCTTCCGTAACACCGAGGGATGGATAATATGTGGTAATTTCATTCAACATACTTGTCCAGTCTGATGCAGTGCGTTTATATTCAGCTCGATAATCATCAATTATCTTGGAAAGTTTAAAGTTATCGTTGTCGGTTGTAGTTAAATTTGGAATTACCTTTTCATAAGGCAGGCCCAGTCCCGGAACGTTATTTGGTGAACCCAGATAATAATATGCATAGTCCTTAAACTCATACGCTTCTTCCAGGGAGCCTCCGAGACAGAGATCTTCGATAATAAGCCAGAGTCTATTGTCTGTTCCAAAACCTGCCTGATTTAAAGCGGCAGAAACATCAGAGGTTTTAAGGAAGCTTTTTCCGCCGGAGCCTTCATCCCAGCACATTGAACGTCTTTCATTACCTGACGGAATTTTATATTGCATACCGTTTTTAAGGGTTACGTATCCTGGACGTGCAGCGCGTGGACCGCCGCCATGGTCGCTAAACTGGAGAACGATTTTTTCTGCGTTGTAGTGTGCGTTTGCCCAGTTTAAGAAATTAACAAGAGTCTGTTTTGAAGACATATCAACTTCGCCGGAAGAAAGCCAGTCTGCGGTATAAGAAATATCTTTTGTATTTGAACCAAGAACACAGCCTGTGGAGTTAAGATAAGTTGTAACTGCACTGCTTTCTTTGCCGACTTTATAAAGTTTTGAGCCTGAAGAACCGATTTGTGGTGTTGTCTCGCTGTCGCCAACAAAACCGTCCCAGAGGGCAATTACTTCAAGGCTGGTACTTGTTGATTGGTAAATACCATATTCCATTTCGTTAAGGTCAAGATAGATACCGTCGTGGAGGTTGTTGTCACCGTCAAGATACATGAGCATGAGGTATTCTACGTCTTTTTTAACAAGGGCCGGGGTTCCGGAGATACTTACAGTTTCAGAGAAGAAATCATAATCATAAGCAGATCTTGTTTTAATTTTAAATGTATATTCCTGACCATTGGTTAATTTGTTACAAAATAAACTTGAAGAGAAATAATTCGTGTCTGATAAAATCAGATTTTCAGAAGAGTCATATACTTCATAATCACAGTATGAATAGCCTGATGCTTTTGTCCATGAGAATGTAAGGCCTCTGTCCTCGACAGTAACGGAAAGATTTGCTGGTGCCGGTGGGACAGAAGTTGTTTTTTGTGTACAGCAGTTTTTTAATACGAAGTCATAAGAACTATAATCAACAATAACAAAATCTGGAACAGTCAGGGTACGGTCGCCGAAGTAGTCATATGTGACAGTAAAAGTTAATGGAGTTTCTACACCGCCGCTTACCGCATAAAGTGAATAATCTGTTTTAATAAAAGGTACACATTCATTTGCCTGATCAAGTCTGAATTTACCGGGAGAGAGCATTATAAATCTTTTAATATCAGAAACATAACGTGCATAGGCGGTTAAGTCTGAGGTAATTGTCTGATCAAAATTGAATGGATTGCCGTTAGCGTCCTGCCATTCAATAAAAAAAGCTCCTGGTTTTGGTGTAACAGTCGGCTTGTAGGCAGTCAGTACTTCACCTTCTTTAATTTGGATGGAGGTTTCGTCCGGACTCAGAGTACCGCAGCCGTACTTGCTTTCTAGAGTAAGGGTGTAGCATGGAGTTGTATCCTCTTCTCCTGAGGAACAGCCAAAGAAGAAAAATTGTGAGCATGCAAGAAGAGTTACAGCAAGAACTTGCATCAGCCGTCGTGAAAGGTTAAGTGAACTTTTCATAATGACTCCTTCGTGGGTCAGAAGCGGGCTTCTGAAACTTTATTTAGGGTTTATTACAAACCCTAAAAACGGCGAAGTCAAGGCTTTAAGCGTATGCGTGCCTTGACTCGACGTATTAATTTGGGAACTTAAATATTCATTTTATATTAAATGAAACTTAAAAAATTATATTCTGAGAATGGGCTGAAAGCAATAAAAAAATAATAAGTTGTTAGGAGAGGAGGGGTATGTATAACAAAAAGTTATATTACATTTGCAGGAATTAAAGTGTTTATGGAATGATGGGGGAGATAAGTAACTGTTGAAGGAATCTATGGGTTTTAATATAAATGAAAATTCAATAAAAATGAAGTATAATGGTTTTATGATAGAGTTATTTCATGGAAGCAATGTTGAAGTATCAAATCCTCAGATAATCAATTCTAACCGTAATCTGGATTTTGGTAAGGGGTTTTATACAACTACAAATAAAGTACAGGCAGAACAGTTTGCTCAAAGAATATGTGATTTGAGAGAAGCTGGAAATTCAATTGTAAATGTATATTTGTTTGATGAAAAAGCTGCCGTCAGGGAATTAAAAGTCTTAAGGTTTAAAAAGCCAAATGGCGCATGGCTGGATTTTGTTGCGGATAATAGAACAGGAAAGCGTTTAGTTAATGATTTTGATTTAATAGTAGGTCCGGTTGCAAATGATGATGTTTTTAGAACCGTAAATATTTATCTGTCAGGAACAATAACAAGATCTGAAACTTTAAAAAGATTAAAAGTGAAAAAACTATTTAATCAGTATGTTTTTTGCAGTGATAAAGCCTTAACTTACTTGAATTTTAACAATTCGTATATTGTGGAGGAAAAATAAATGGAAACACAGGAATTTAATACATTTCTTGGAATAATAATGCTTCCTACCATAATTCAATTAATATCTGAAAATCTGAATATTGGCGTTCAAGAAGCAATAGAGCAGTTTTATAATTCAAGGGTCTATGCTCTGCTTGAAAAAGAAGAAACAAAATTCTGGCATTACAGTCCACAGCTTTTATGCGGACTTTATTTAGAAGAAAAACAAACAGGAAAATTTGAAATTCCAGAAGAGGCAGCTTAATGGAATATTGTTCGCAAATGAATGCAAAGGATGCTTTTTTTATTTATGTACTTGAAGCGTATAAAAGTAAAAAAGGATTATCTGGTGCAGAGGCTCTAAAAGAGCTTAAGAAAACAGGGGCTGATATTTTTATAAAGAATAACTTCGGGGCTCTTCATGTTATGAGCACAGAAAATATTCTTATGGATATAGATGAATTTGAAAATACAAAACAAAGGGCAGGTGAATAAATTATGAAAATCAGTATAAAAAGGATAACCGGCATAACCGTAGCAGTTTGTATGGTATTTTGTTTAACTTCCTGCATGGATATTCTTCAGATATTACTGGAAGAAAGCGGAAGTTCATCTTCTTCGTATAATGCAGTTACGGCGACGGAAGAAGCAGAATGGGAATATGATTCTTCCCGTCCTGTAAAAATGATTGATGATACTGTAAAAAGTCTTACAATAAAAAATGTTCCTGCCGGAAAGCATCTGTATTGTGTTCTTGCAAACCCTACTGAATATGCAATTAACAGAAATGACCTGAGGGTCCCTGCAGGGAATTATACTGCAAGGTCTGTGTCCGGCAGTGGAAGTCTTGAGGCAGAACTTCCTGTTCCTGAAAATAGTCAGTTTAAACATTTTCACGGAGAAGATATTTCCTTCTTTGATAATGACGCCGCTTCTTCCCGCAGTGTTCTTTCAATTGATACTCTTCCGGAAACTGTTATGTCTATAAGCTGGTCAGCTGGTGATAATAAGAATATTTATGTTGATACGGATGTTAATATAAATAACTTTGTCCAGAAAAGTGCAACTTTATGTGCAAGCGGAACATACTGTTATGTCTGGATTGTAAATGATTATTATTCATCTTCAGCCTCTGGTGCTAATGTAAACAAGGCTGTTGCAGAAGAATTCAGGGATAAATTTGATGCAATGTATCCTTACATTACAAAGGTTTTTGGTACAGAAAGTGATGAACTTATAAATTATGATGCCTCTTCTTCTTCAAACAATGTATTTCTGGATATGGATTCATACAGTGATACGGGTAAAAAAATCAATATTGTAATTTATGATATCGGAAATGATTATAAATCTAAGGAAGAATGCGGTGTTTTAGGATATTTTTATTCAAAGGATTATTATTACTCTGCGCAGAATCGTTCAGACCTTGTAGGGCAGTCAAACCATGGAAAATATTTTTATGTAGATTCGGTTTATGCAAATGAGTCGATTGATACAGTTATTTCAACTCTTGCCCATGAGTTTCAGCACATGATTAATTTTAATCAGAAAAACATCAGAAATCTCAAAACTGCAATAGAAAACAATTCAAAGCAATATGAAGTTTCTGATACTAATTTCAACGAAATGCTTTCCATGCTCTGTGAAGACATGATGCAGTCTTATCTTGGTTTAAGTGATAAGCATTCACCTTTAAATAGAATTCAGGCCTTTAACATTTATTACATGAGTTCAGGAATAAGGGAATATCTTGAAAGTAATTCAGTTTTATCCTATTCAACGGCTTATGCCTTTGGTTCATGGCTTTGCCGTCAGTATGGCGGGGCAGAACTTATAAATGCAATTTCTACCAGCAAGTATGTTGATAATGAAGCCTTGTACAGGGCAGTTAATTCAGTAAACGGCACTAACAAAACTTTTGACGATCTTTTTGAAGAGTTTTTGCTTGCAGTAACGGGAATATCTTCATCGAATAATTCTACATATACACATAATAAGGATGCTTCAAAAAATTTGAATTATTCTTCCTATTATTACCCCATGAAGGCTTTTAATCTCTGGAGTAAGGCAAGTCCTGATGAATCAGCACCTTTTTCCTGGGCAGATACAAAAGCAGCATATAATATGCAGGAAAGTGTATATAAATATTATGATTTTTATGGTCCCCTTATTCTTGGTGGCTCTGCCGGCAGCGGTTATTATGTACCTGAGGTTTTACGGCCGGACTGGGGCATTGCCATAATCGGTATTGAAAAAACAGAGGCAGCTTCTTCAAAAACCTATAACTTCAGTTCAAGCGGGGCTGAAGGCTTGCGTCTTTACGTTATCATTCAGTAGCAGGCACAGATTAAGGAGCGGAAAAATGAAAAAACTACTTTTACTTTTAGCTGGTCTGGGTTTGCTCTGCGGAGGGCTTTTTGCTTTTGGCGGAAAGGCTCCCCAGACAATTGTGGGACACATTAATTTTTACGGAAATGAACCTTTTGCCTATCCGGGCGTTGTAACCGTGGAAGGCCTTGAATACACGCTTTATGTTCCGGAAGGGTCTGAGTTTACGCTCAAAGACATTACCGCCTGTCAGGGGCAGATGCTCGAATTTAAGGGGCGCATCGACGACTCTCAGAAAGGCGGATTTCAGGTCCTTAAAGACGGTGTCTTTGTCGTAGAAAAGTTTAAGGTGCTTAAATAGTTTTTTCAGGGCCCTGTTTGCTGTACTGGTCGGCGATGGCCTTGAGCTGGTCGCGGGTTAAGCTTTCTTTCTGCTTTAACATTGCGGCCGGAACCTTGTAAGCTTTTTCCAAATCTTCGTCTGTCAAAACTTCGGACGGGGTGCCGAATGACATATCGCGGTTCGGGTAGAATAAAAGTACCTGGTCCGCGTATTTTTTTGTTAGGTCAAGTTCGTGCATGGAACAGTAAATTGTTGTTCCTGTCTTTTTTACAAAGGTCTTGAGATAGGAAAGGGCCGATTCTTTCTGTCTGTCTTCCATCGCAAACATCGGTTCGTCCATAAAAATCGAGGCTGAACCATACAAAATACTGAATCCCAGAATTACCCGCTGAATTTCGCCCTTGCTCAGGTGGGTCAGGGCGTGATTCAATACGGATTCAAGTTCAAAAACATCAATTGCCTCTTCAAGAAGGTCCTTTGTTGAATCCAGAACGCCTGCCGCATGACCTTTGAGCGCACCGTTCTGATAAACCTGCGCAAGAAGTTCTGAAACGGTCTGGTCGCTTTCAAATTCCATGTTCTGATAAATAACCGAGGCAAGGAGATTTTTTGACTCTCCATCGAGAAGGGCTGGATTTTTCTGCAACAGTGTTACGG
>DLYJ01000054.1 GCA_003447785.1 Treponema sp. | reverse complement strand
AAGAATAAGAAAAAATCTCTTGAATTTTCTGACTTTGCCGCAATTAAGGAACTTGTACTTTACAGAAAATGGGTTAACGTCGGTGGGCAGGTTATTCCTGAAGCAAAACTTGAAGAACTCTTTTTACGCATAAAGGATACTTCCATTAAAACATGGAAGCAGGTTCACCAGTTTTATGATGAGTGCCAGAAAATGTATGACAGTTACAAGGCTTCCTATTCAATTTACCTCCTGGAATACCTGTACTCCCGCAAAATTGAAGAGTTTACCGACGATATCTGGGAAGACATCAAGGCTGACGTTCTTTTAATCAGCAACGAAATGTATAGTTCGGCACTCACAAGCCGCATGAAGGACTATGACGACGAGTTCCGCATGATTACATTCCGCAACGCCCGGGAAATGAACGCCGTTTTGAGTTCAATCGTCGACAACGAATTCCTGGGCGAAATGAAGAAGAGCACTCAGGCCTTTGACAAAGCTCTGGAACCGCTGTTTGCTAAATTGATAGCAGAAAAATGAAAATTAATGCTATTGACCAAAAATTGGCAAAGTTGCATACTACAAATATGAATAAATCACTACTACTTCTAGCTAAAGTTCTCTTTTCGGCCTAAAGCAAGCGGGTAGTGTATATTAATTTGTGTATATAACAAGAACCTGTTGCCCTAGGCGACGGGTTCTTTTTTTTTGGAGGATTATAAAAATGAATGCATCAAAGTACAGACCAATTCCACAGCCTGTGATGGAAAGCCGTGACTGGCCATCAAAACGAATCACAAAGGCACCAATTTGGTGTTCAGTTGATCTTCGTGACGGAAATCAGGCTCTTATTGACCCGATGGGTATCGAAACTAAACTGGCTTTCTTTGATCTTCTAGTAAAACTCGGCTTTAAAGAAGTAGAAATCGGATTCCCTTCTGCAAGCGACACTGAATATGAATTTATCCGCCGTCTGATTGATGAAAAACGCATTCCTGACGATGTAACAATCCAGGTATTGTGCCAGGCCCGGGAAAAACTCGTACGCCGCACAATGGAATGCATCAAAGGCGCTCCAAAGGTAATTTTCCACATTTATAACTCAACAAGCCCGGCTCAGCGTAAATATACATTCAACAAGACAAAGGAAGAAATCATTAAAATCGCTGTTGACGGTGTAAAGGTAATCAAGGAATGCATGAAGGATCTGAGCCAGGAAGAGCGCGACCGAATCCGCCTTGAATACAGCCCTGAAAGCTTTTCAATGACAGAAATCGACTATGCGATTGAAATCTGTGAAGCCGTTGGAAAGGAATGGGGATATTCTGACAAAAACAAAATCATATTCAACCTGCCCACAACTGTAGAGTGCTACACTCCTAACGTTTACGCAGATTCAATTGAATATTTTGCAAAACACATTTCCAACCGTGACAAGGTTATTATTTCAACTCACTGTCACAATGACCGCGGAACAGGCGTTGCTTCATGCGAACTGGGTCTGCTGGCCGGTGCAGACCGCGTTGAAGGCTGTCTCTTTGGAAACGGCGAACGCACAGGTAACCTGGACATTGTAACTGTAGCATTAAACATGTTCTCGGAAGGTGTTGACCCTGAACTGGACTTCCATAACCTGCCTGATATTGCAGACAAATATATGGAATTTACAAAGATGGACATCAATCCGCGCTCACCGTATGCAGGCGGTCTTGCTTACACTGCTTTGTCAGGCGGTCATCAGGACGCTATTGCAAAAGGTCTTGCAGCCCGCGTTAAGATGGACAAGAACGCAATCTGGGATGTTCCTTACCTTCTGATTGACCCCCACGACATCGGCCGCCAGTACGAAGGCATTATCCGTATCAACAGCCAGAGCGGAAAGGGCGGTGCAAGCTTTATTCTTGAACACAACTTTGGTTACGCAATTCCAAAGGCAATGCAGCCTGCAATCGGCGACCTGATTAAGAGCGAAAGTGATAAAGCTCAGCGCGAACTGCAGCCGGAAGAAATCCTCAACTTCTTTACAAAACAGTGGCTCGAAGTTAAATCACCGCTGGAAGTTGTTGACCTTGCTTCTACTCATATCGAAGGCAAAAACGAAGAAGAAAACGTTGCAACCCGTGGTATAATCAAATTCAACGGAAACCAGGTTTCTATCGGTGGCGTCGGAAACGGACCTCTGGACAGCTTTGTCAACGCACTTGCCAAGACAGAAGTTCCAAAATTCAATATTACAGCCTTTCACGAACACTCAGTTGGACAGGGAAGTGATACAAGCGCCGTAGCTTACGTTCAGATTACAAAAGAAGACGGTTCACAGAAGTGGGGCGTCGGTAAATCAAGCAACGTAGGACGCGCAGGTATTAAGGCTGTAGTTTCTGCGATTAACCAGTAGAATAAAGGAACGGAATGAAAAAACGCATTTTTGTTGAATTATTGTTTTTGTGCGCGCTTGTGCATTTTACCTTTGCACAGGCCACACCAATTGAAGGCCTCTTCCGGTACAGGCTGGATAACGGCCTTGAACTTTTTGTAATGGAAAACGACAGTGCCCCTCTTGCCTACATCGAAATCGCAATCCGGGGCGGGGCTGTAACCCAGACAAAAGAAAACTGCGGCCTTTTCCATCTTTATGAACACATGATGTTCAAGGGGAATGAAAAGTACAAAAATCAAAAGGCCTGCACAGAAGCACTCAACAAAATGGGCGTTTCAGACTGGAACGGTACTACGGGTATTGACCGTGTAAATTACTTTTTTACCGTTCCGTCTTCCCTTGTTTATGACGGCCTTGAATACTGGTCTTATGCAATCAGAACTCCGCTCATGGACAGGGACGAATTTGAAAAAGAAAAAAATGTAGTCCTGGCAGAAATTTCAGGCGGACAGAGTGAAAGCGGCCGTATCTTTGCGGCAGGACTTTTTAAGACTCTGTTCCCCGAAAGCCCGTGGAGACTGGACTCAAGCGGCGCCCTTTCTACAATTAAAAATGCAACAATTGAACAGCTGCGCCAGATTCAAAAAGAATACTACGTTCCGCAAAATACAGCCCTCTTTGTGGGAGGCGATGTAAAGCACGACGAGGTTTATTCAATCGTAAAAAAAATCTACGGCTCATGGGAAAACGGTCCTCAGGCTAAGGGCGGTTCCGTAAAGGTAAGTACACCGGATAAGGCTCCCCTCAAAAACGATGTAAAATACGTTTTTGCAGACGACCGCATGGGCGGAAACATAATTCAGTTTGTGTATTATTTACGCGGTCCCGATGCCGAAACCGATGCTATGGACACTTATCCTGCCGATGTGTGGGCTTACCTTCTTGCAAATCCTTCAGGCTCATTTTTGCAGAGCCTTACCGCTGACAAAGATTTGATGATTCCGGACGCTGATTATGCGGGCGGCGGTTATTCAACAATGCGTGCAAGCGGAATGATTAATTTTTCGGCCGCAATGTTGAATCAGGGAAGTTCTGCAGTTCAAAAGGGCGAAAAACTTCTTAAAATGATCAAGGGGCCTGTCCTTGAGAATATGTATAAAACCGGGACGGGTTTTGAAAACGAAAATATCTTAAAGGTAAAGCAGACCCTGGAAGACAGCCGCATTTATTCCATGGAAACGGCCCAGAAGTTTTTGTCTTCGCTGTCGGCAACCTGGGCTTCTTCCGGGGCTGATTATTTTATTGAATACGATTCAAATATTCAAAAAGTTCAAAAAACTGATATCAGTAAATACCTGGACAAATATGTTAAGGATAAGATGGGAGTTGCGGTTTTGTTTGTAAGTCCGTCTTATTTTGAAGAAAATAAAAATGAATTTGATAAATACGGCTGGAAGGTGTTGAATAAAGACAACGCGTTCTGGTGGCAGTAAGGAGCCTTGTATTCTGACCTGGTGCCTGGAATGGAGAAATCTGATATGAAAAAAAACTGCTTAAAAAACCTGATTATTGCATTATCCTTTCTTGCAATTATTTTTGCCGGTTGTGCAAGTACAAAGGCTTCGGACGAAGACCCGTATTACAAATCGAATATCGGAGAGTTTTCCACACACACTCTTTCAAATAAAATCCCTGTTGTCGTAAAAAAGAGCGGCTCGCAGATTGTCGTAGTCCGTGTTGTGTTTGAGGGCGGAACCCCGCTTATTGCTCCGGAAAAGGCCGGAATCGAGGGACTCCTGCTTAACCTGATGCTCCACGGCGGCCGCGAATACTCTTACGAAGAAATTCAGAAAATGCAGTACGACAAGACTTTTACCCTCAACAGTTCAAGCGGAAAAGATTATTCTGTCATGGGCCTAAAGTGCATTAAAAAGGATTTTGACAGTGTTTTTTCTGTTTTTTCAGACGCAGTCAACAGCCCGCTTCTGGAACAGTCTGATTTTGACAAGTTTATTCTCCAGGAAAAAGACGGAGTTCAGCGCTCACTTTCTGACCCGTCAGAACAGCTTTCAATTGAATTGTACAAAACTCTTTATGACGACAGTTCTTACAAAACTTCGCCGGACTTTACGGAACAGTCAGTTAATTCGGTTACCCTTGAGGATGTAAAGGCGCATTACAAAAAACTTATGGATTCAAATCGAATCAAAATCGTTGTGGTAGGAAATTTTGAAGGCGAAGAACTTGAAACCTTAATCGCAAAACTTGACGGAGCCTTTGGTTCAATCCCGGCAGGCGGATACAAAAAGCCTGCTGCCGGCAGATTGAATTTCAATAAAGCTGACAAAACAATCATTAACCCCAACGCAGGTGCAAGTGCATATTCGGCAGGGCTTTTTTACTGTCCTAACCGCTATGATAAAGATTATGTTGCATTTGCAATCAGCCTGATGTACCTGGATGATATTTTCTTCAGCCACGTGCGCGAAGAGGGCGGGGCTGTGTATTCAATCGGTTCCGGCGTGCTCAGCGGCCAAAATATGGCAGGTGTAATCAGCGCATACAAAATCAGCGATAAAGAAAACATAAGGCGTCTTATCAGCGAGTCAATCGCAATGTTCCCGGATAAAAATGGCGTGGAAGCAAAACTTGATCAGTATAAAAACAAATACATTACGACACTTTTTGATTCCGGACAGAATGCGGCGGGAGTTGCTGCAAACATCGTAACATCCCTTGAGTACTCAAATTTCTACGGCACTTATCTCAAGCGTTCAAAACAGGTGCAGGATGTAAGTGCAAAAGATGTTATAGACGCTTATAAAAAATATGTAGGCGACGGAACAAAGATTTTCTGGGTTACAGTTATAGGCGATTAATTTAGGGTTTATTACAAACCCTAAAAACGGCGAAGTCAAGGCTTTAAGCGTATGCGTGCCTTGACTCGACGTATTATAGGCTGAAAATTTTTATTCAGCCTGCAAAACGGCGAAGTCAAGGCTTTAAGCATGAGCGTGCCTTGACTCGGCGTATTATTATAGCTTTTTCTTTAAGGCTTGAAAATC
>DLYJ01000055.1 GCA_003447785.1 Treponema sp. | reverse complement strand
CCGCCCACAAACCTCAGGCGTTGGGTGAGGGGAAACTGAAGTGTTGCTCCGCAGGTTGCCGTGTGGCAGAATTCCCTGTGTGTCGGGCTGTAACCCGTGTCAATTTTGAACGACAGACCTTTTGAAGACAAAAACCAGCCGTTCCATTCGTCTATCTGCAGGGACCAGCCGAGATTCAGATTGATCAGCTGAAAGTTGTTCTTTAAATCCTGGCCAAGGAGAGTTCCATTCAATTTTTTGAATTCATATCCCAGACCGAGAGAAATAGTTGAATCCTCTCCGATCTTTTTTTGAACCGTACCCATTAACCAGCCGCTCTTCATTGAGTAGTCGGCTGCGGTGTCTCCGTTCAGGCCGGTAAGTTCGCTGTCAAAATTTGTGTAGGAAGTTAAAAACGAGCCGCCGTAATCGCCGACAGCAACCGGTGGTTTTGAAAGTATGAGAACCGTGATAAGTTTTCCGCCTGAATAAATTACACCTGCAACGACCGTTGTTTTGTTGCCGAAGGCGTTCATGTTCAGGAGCATGCCGCCTCCGCCCCACTTTCCTTCGGAATAGGACACAAAGGGTAGCGGAATGAAGGTGATTTTTTCTTTTACGGTAACAAGAATATCAGGGGTCTGGTCTATGTATTCAACTTTGACGCTTTCAAAAATGCCTTCTGCCTGAAGTTCGCCCTCGATTTCCATCAGAACGCCATCTGTCGCTTCCCTTCCGTAAAAAGGCTCCAGGATTTTCTGAACGTGTGATTTTTTGGTTTTGATAAGTCCCTTAACGTTTATCTTTTGAATTTCAGCCGTGTAGGCGAGAGCTGAGGCGATAAATAATAAAAAAACCGCAAATAAACGTTTTGAATACATTTTATAAAAAACAGTAATCTCTGGAATCTTGCTTTAATTGTAACAAGTACATTTATTGAATACAAGTCAATAATGCACTACAATGGAAAAATGTTTCGTATTTATGTAGAACGCAAGCCTGGCTTTCAGAGCGAGGCAAACAGCATCCTTGAAGAAATCAATGGATTTTTGGGCATTTCCTCTGTAAAGGGAGTGCGTTATTTTAACCGCTATGACATCGAAAACACTTCCGAAGACGTGTCTAAAGCAGCTGCTTTGCGAATTTTTTCTGAGCCGCAGAGCGACAACGTTGCTTACACGGAAGTAGCAGCAAAAGACGGCGAAACCGTTATCGTATGGGAATACCTTCCGGGGCAGTACGACCAGCGTGCAGACAGCGCTGAACAGTGTCTTTCCCTGCTTAGAGAAAGTATGCGCGCTACAGCAACTGTGGGCACTGAACCTCCTCGTGTACGCTGCGCAAAAATGGTAATTTTGACCGGCGATGTAAGCGCAGACGAAGTTGCAAGAATTCAAAAATACCTGATTAACCCGGTTGATTCGAGACTGACCGATTCAAAAATTCCGGAAACTCTGGAAATGAAGTCTGAAGTTCCGGGCGACATTCCTGTGGTAGAAGGATTCAATTCATTCAACAAAAAGAAACTGGACGAATACCGCGCAAAAATGGGTCTTGCAATGGACCTTGCTGATATTCAGTTCCTTCAGAAATACTTTAAATCCATCAAACGCGATCCGACCGAAACAGAAATTCGCGTTCTGGATACTTACTGGTCTGACCACTGCCGTCACACCACATTCAACACTGTACTAAAAGACATCAAAATCGAAAAAGGTCCTTATGCAAAACTTTTCAAGCAGTCGCTGGAAAACTACAAGGCAATGCATACAGAAATGTATGCAAAACGAAAGGACAAACCGCTTACACTGATGGATATGGCCACAATCGGCGGCAAATACCTGCGTAAGCACGGAATGCTCGATGACATGGAAGTAAGCGAAGAAAACAACGCCTGCTCAATCTTTATCGACGTTCATTACACAACTGACAAAGACGGAAATCCTTATCCGGAAGGAAAGGACGAAGTTGAACAGTGGCTTTTACAGTTTAAAAACGAAACACATAACCACCCGACAGAAATTGAACCGTTCGGTGGTGCCGCAACCTGTATCGGTGGTGCAATCCGTGACCCTCTTTCTGGACGCAGCTGGGTTTACCAGTCAATGCGCGTAACAGGAGCCGGCGATCCGACCGTTCCAATGAGCGAAACTCTCCACGGAAAGCTTCCGCAGTTAAAACTTTGCCGCGAAGCTGCTCAGGGATTCTCTTCTTACGGAAACCAGATTGGTCTTACTACAGGCCAGGTTACAGAAATCTATCACCCGGGCTTTGTTGCAAAACGCATGGAACTTGGTGCGGTAATCGCCGCAAGCCCGTATAAAACCGTTATGCGCGAAACTCCTGAACCGGGCGATATTATTATCCTTCTTGGCGGCGGAACAGGCCGTGACGGTATCGGAGGAGCTACAGGTTCTTCAAAAGTTCATACAGAAAAATCAGTTACAACGGCTGCCGCTGAAGTTCAGAAGGGTAACGCTGTGGAAGAGCGCAAAATACAGAGGCTTTTCCGCAATCCGGAAGTAAGCCGCATGATCCGCCGTTCAAACGACTTTGGTGCCGGCGGTGTATCTGTTGCCGTAGGTGAACTTGCACCAGGCCTTGACATCAATCTGGACGCTGTACCTAAAAAATACGAAGGCCTCAACGGAACTGAACTTGCAATTTCTGAAAGCCAGGAACGAATGGCAGTTGTAGTTCGTGCAGGCGATGTTGATAAATTCATCAAGTATTGCAATGACGAAAACTTGAACGCTGTAGTTGTTGCAACTGTTACTGACAAAAACCGCCTTACAATGAAGTGGCGAGGCAAAACAATCGTTGATATTGACCGCTCATTCCTTGACAGTGCCGGAGCAGAACACTCTGCAAAGGCAGAAATTGAAAGTCCTGAAGAAAACCGCAGGTCGCCTCTCGTTAAGCCGCTCGACAGCGTAGCAGAAGCCCTTGGTGCTTCACGCAGCGCAACTGGCGAAAGCGGTTCAAATGTTCCTTCAAAAGAACAGATTAAAAACGCATTTATCGCAGATATGTCTGACCTTGCTTGCTGTAGCCAGCGCGGTCTTCAGGAACGATTTGACGGTTCAATCGGAGCATCAACCGTGCTCTTCCCGTTCGGCGGAAAGTACCAGGGTACACCTGAATGTGCAATGTCAGCTAAAATCCCTGTAATTTCTCCGCGGGAAACTTCTACAGTTTCACTCATGGCTTACGGCTATGACCCGCGCGTTGCCCAGTGGTCTGCATGGCACGGAGCCCAGACTGCAATTCTTTCTTCTCTGGCAAAAATTACCTGTATCGGCGGTAAGGCTACAACAAGCCGCATGAGCTACCAGGAATTCTTCGGACGCACAGTGGACAAGAAAACATGGGGATATCCAACAGCTGCCCTGCTGGGTTCAGTAGATGCCCAGAGAGAAATGGGCTGTGCTTCAATTGGCGGTAAGGATTCAATGTCAGGAACTTTTGAACATATGAACGTTCCTCACACCCTGGTTTCTTTTGCCGTAGCACACGACGAAGCAAAAAATGTTCAGTCGGGTCCTTTCAAGAAGGGCGGAAGTTTTATCTACCTCGTTCAGGTTCCTTATTCAGCAGAACTTGCTCCTGACTGGGATACATTCAAGAAAAACTCTGACGCACTTTACGAAGCAAACAAGGCCGGAAAAATCAACGCAATGTACCCGGTTGGAGCCGGCGGTATCGCAGAAGCAGTTGTAAAAATGGCATTCGGTAACAAAATCGGTGCCCAGATTACTGCAATTCCTTCAAGCGCAACCGCCCTCGGATTCCACCGCAATGTAAATAACACAATCGCTGATTTGTTTACACCGCTGTATGGTTCAATCATTGTTGAAACAGACGATCCAAAATTCGAAAGCAACGGATTTGTAAACACAACAGTTGTTAAGATTGGTAACACTCAGAAAGAACCAATAATCAGCATCGCAATGACAGGTCTTAACCCGTTGCCACTTACAGAGATTCCTCTTGATGAACTTTATGACGCATGGGAAGGAAAACTTGCAAAAGTATTCCCGCCGGTATCATCTGCAGCAAAAGCAAAGGCCGGCGAAAAACTTCCTGAATGGGCAGTTGAAAAGCACGCTTCTTTTGCCAGCGCAAAACCTGCTGCTCCGATTGTTCTTGATAAGTCTAAGGCAAAACCGCGGGTAATTATTCCTGTATTCCCGGGCACAAACTGTGAATACGATATGGCCCGCGCATTCAACCTGGCAGGTGCGGATTCAAAAATCCTCGTATTCAGAAACCGCACTCCAAAAGATCTTGAAGAATCTTTGAACGCCCTCAAGGCAGAAATTGAACAGGCCCAGCTCGTTGCATTTGCCGGCGGCTTTAGTGCCGGTGATGAACCTGATGGTTCGGGAAAATTTATTGCAAACGTAATCCGCGAAAAGCGAATCGCAGATGCAATTACCGCACACCTGGCTGACAAAAAACTCATTCTCGGTATCTGTAACGGATTCCAGGCTCTGATTAAGACAGGACTTGTTCCATTCGGAAAGATTATGGAACCTTCTGCGGACAACCCGACACTTACATTCAATGACATTCACCGCCATATCAGCCGTGTAGTTAGAACCCGCGTTGTAAGCGCTACTTCTCCATGGGCTCTGGATGAATCTGTATTGATTGAAAAACCGCACTACGTTCCTGTAAGCCACGGTGAAGGTAAAATCTATATCAGCGAAACTCTCGCAAAAGAACTCTTCAAAAACGGACAGGTATTTACCCAGTACTGTGATGAATCAGGCAACCCGACAATGGCAGAACCTGACAACCCGAACGGTTCGGCATTTGCAATCGAAGGCCTTACAAGCCCGGACGGTCTCGTCCTGGGAAAAATGGGACACTCTGAACGCACTGTGGGAACGGACGCAAACGGTTCAAGCAGAGATTTGATTAAAAACATTGCCGGAAACGACGATGCATCTTCATGCCAGAACCTGTTCAGGGCTGGTGTAAGATACTACAAATAAATAATAGACAGAATGGGTGAAAGAAGACCCACCCGGCAATGTCCAATTGAAACCTCGCTGTGAGTGATTTTGCTTGCGGCGAGGTTTTTTGCAAAAACTTAGTTATTATTGATTTAGGAAAAACATTTTGTTATAATAAAATTTATAAGAAATTTATTATCTTTTATAGGAGCATATCTCTATGAAACAAATTAATAAACTGGTTTTGACATCTCTTGCTTTTCTTGCAGTGTCGCTTGTGGGAGCAACATTTGTTTCCTGCTCAAATGATGATGACTCGGCTGCTTCAAATACTTCACCGATAAGTGAAGAAACCACAATGGGTTCGCTTAAGGTGGGCTCAACGGTGACTTATGCTGGCTCGGAATACTTGGTGACGAAAAATTCATTTTATGATGAAACTGCTCCCCGGGCTATAAGTCGTACTGTTTTAGAACCGAGTAAAACAGATGAAGATATCGCAGCAAATCAGGAATACATTAAAAAGTATCTGACAAAAGAATTCAGGGGTTCTCTTTTAACCGAAGAAACTGGCATAACTGACTATATTGAAATTTTCTCAAAGGTGCAAAAAAAAGAAACATCGGCTAAAGGGCTCGGCAGTCTTGAAGATATTTATCTGATTCTTGATGAAGAGGGAAATAAAATTGCCGAAGTTAAACAAAAATGGCAGTCAGATGCCTTTTCTAAATTCTTTTTTGGTTTAACAACAACGGATGAGCAAACTGAAAAATTCAACACTTTTACCGAAGACGAGCTTCGAGAATACGACCCGCACACTATTATGATTACTACATTTCCAAGTGATGTTTCTTCAAAAATACAGGTTGAAATTTGTTACAATTATTATGAGGATGCAGCAGATAGCGAAAGTGAACATTCTAAGCAGATAAATCTTGATAGTCTCTACTTTCGTACAGAATATTTGAATTGGATGGAAAATGTAAAAGAATCATTAAAATCCGCAAGCAGAAAACAAGTTAATACCGATGGAAAGATTGCCTATACTTTGACTGATGCATTATCAGGTTCTGCTTTTTTCTCATTAGATACATATTCTGATCATTTTGTATTGACAGCAAAAGGAGATGGTAATGTAAACGGAAGTACAAATACCAGTGACTATAAAAATATGTTAAAGGTTAAATATTTTGGAAGTCAGCCAATTTATGCACAATGCACACTCGGAGAGACAAAAACGTCTCGCACCACCATTTACAGCACAAAGAACTCTGGCACATACACTAGCGATTTTTCAGGCAGTGTAACAATCATAGAGCAAACATCAGCAGACGAAGGCTCAACTTGGACAACGGAAAGTCAAATTGAAGTTGAAGTTTCAAAAATCGAGGAAAATTGCGACTGTATGAGCGTTTCTTCTGAAACAACGACTGTTACAGTAGGAAATGAAGAAATCACCATTCCTGCCTCAATGACCTATCGGGCGCACTTCGCAAAAAACGAAGATGGCAGTTATCCTGTGCTTGACAAATATACGACCGTCACTTGCTACCCTGTGTACGATGAAGAGAAGTCGCGAATCATCTACAAGGTGACAGACAAAACGATAGAAGATTATATTGCCGCTTATCTTGCTGATTTTAGCACATTAAAAGCAGAGTAAAAGTAATGCAGATTCGGGCTAGGATATGGAGTAGTGGCTAAGCCAGTACCTTGTGCGAAGCATAAGGTACCGAGCGTTAGTGAGCCACGGAACATCCGCCCCGCGAAAGCAGGGAGCCCCCAGATAAAAACCTCGCTGTGAGTGATTTTGCTTGCGGCGAGGTTTTTTGCTTTTTCGCCACTGTTGTGCTATATTAATCTTATGAATCATACCGCAATCTTAAGCAGTTTTGATAAATATACAACTTTCTCATTTGGTGACAAAAAACTCACCTTCCGAACCTGCGATAATTTGGAACGGTACACGAAAATCAATCTTTGGGATGCTGGTTATATTGAAGTCATGGCAAAATACAAGCACAAAAAAGAGGAAATTGAAGAATACATTGACTTGATCCCTGTCCTTGAAGGTCTTTATATGGACAAGGAAAAATTTCTGGCACCAATACAAGAGGTAAAAATCGAGTATGTCTGAAAAAGAATTGGAAAAAATCGCTGATAACGCAAAAATTATAGTAAATGGATATGCTTTCTCAAAAAGAGAAGATGGATTCATCAGTATTTTAAATCTCGAACATCCTGATTGTGCAATTGTAATTAACCATAATTTTGAAATTATAGAAACAAATATGGACGAAATAGAACAGAGCATTGTGATTGAACTTGCAAGAAAAAATCTTCAGTTTTTAGAGGAGCAGAATGCCTAAATATTTCAGAGATAAAATTGCCGACCATTATTTGTACTTCACAGCCAAATGTATCATCGAGGCAATGCATGTTCATGCGAGCGATAAAAAATTAACCGAAGCAGATTCAGCAAAGTTTTTCGTGAAGGCAGATGGAACAGCAGTCTTGCAAAAACGTGGAGATTTAACGGATTCTCAAATCACTACGATACAAAAATTCATCAAAGCAAACTATGTAGATATGTATAAGACTTGGAAAGACTTTGGTGGCGGAGAGTTTTACGGGAAGTAAGAAGTCCCCGTCGTGAGAGATTTTGCTTGCGGCGGGTGTGAATTCTTATGATTACTTTGTGATAATAAGATTCAGATTATTATCAAGGGAGATGTTGTGTTTCCCTTTTGTAAAATTATATCCTTCTTCTTTTTCATCTTCTGAAATAATGATTTCAAAGTCATCTTCATCAATCTTTACTCTGCGGATATTGTTTTTGGGAATAATCAACAGGTTATATTTATTTTCCGCAATGTAAACTGCATTTCCACCGTCGAAGAATTTCATCAGTTTGTTTGATGCATCTTCCCATGGCAATGCATAAACAGAAAAACCCAAAATAGCTAAAACAAGACATAAAGTTTTCTTCATTTTCTACCTCTTTATCAGTTTTTTATATCGTAAATTTCAGAGACCACATTATCTTTTATGTATATCTCTACATCAGGATAATAATAGACCTGAACACGATTAATTTTTGTTGTTGATTTTGCAGCACCAGCTGAAACTGATGATGAACTATAACCATAGATTGCACTTAATCCTGCATATACTCCGGCTGCTTCTGAAGTAGTTCCATCATCTTTTACGATTGATTTTTTTGGTTCTCCGCGTGATTTGATTAAATCTTCTTTTGACATCCCTACCCAGATTTCGTGATTTGCTATTCGTGATGCAATTCGTTCCTGTTCTTTTTTGTATCTTAGATTTGCTTCTTGATTCAATTTTGCAAGGCGCTGGGCATTTTCAATGGTTTCTGTTTCTGTCAAAAGTAAATACTGTGGCTTGTAATTGGTTTCGTTTTTGTAAACATCTGCGGTAATTGTATATTTCTTAAATAATGTAAAAATCGGTGAAGCGCATAGAATGACTGCACCTGTGGCGCCTAATCCATTTACTTCAATTTCTTCTTTCTCATAGCCGTATTTATCAGTGGTTATTTTTTCTTCTGAACCTGCACCAAACATAGCAAGCCCAGCGGTTGCTGTTGCTATACATGTGATAATCATCGATTTTTTTCCGGCGGTAAGTGTAATATTTCTTAAGAGGATTTTCTTTCCGTATTTTTTTACAGCTGCTTGTTGAATCGTATCTGACAATTGATAGTCAGAAAAATCATGCCATGAATAGGTGAACCCTGTATATGAAAACTGACCGAGATATTCTCGCTCATTTTCACTTATATACTCATAAGTTTCTGAATCATAGTCGTTTTTATCTACATAAGTTGATGTGCAGGAAGAAAATAAAATGCTTAAAATAGTTAAAATGGCAAAAGTCTGTTTCATGTTTTCACCTCAAAATATTAACCGTATAGGCACTTTATAAATAAAACTGCCTATACAAATTATGTAATATTAACACTACTGCCTATAGAATTCAACAAGATTTAAGTTTATAGGCATTATGGACTACAAAAGAATCGGACAGAAAATACGAGAATACAGAAAATTACGCTCTTTTACTCAAGAAGAACTTGCCGAAGAAATAGGAATTTCATCAACTCACATGAGTCATATTGAAACAGGAAGTACAAAGTTAAGTTTGCCTGTTATTGTCGATTTATCAAAAGCCCTTCAAGTGACCATAGATAGCATTATTCAAATTGATAATAAAAATATAAGAAATGAATCTAATTTTGAAGAATTCGGAGAAATCTATAAAAAGTTGCCTGTAGAAAAACAAAAGGTATTAATAGAAATTGCAAGATTGATGTAAAATAGACTTTATTAAAAATCGCGAAAGCAATGGATTTGCATTTGAGAGATTTTTTCGTCTAGAATTTGGGGAAAATACGTATTACTTTTCGCAGGGGAAAGTTCAGGGATTCGATTGCGTTGGTTGTGTAAATGGCTCGTCTGATATCTTTAGGGTAATTAAAGATCTTCGTCAGGTTCTAATTCAACCTCCATTTTAAAGGATAAAATCGATTACGAATTATTATGACAGTGATCATTATAATGCTTAAATTTGACAAATCGAAAAATGCACGATATATTATAATTACTATTGGGAAACAGATTGTTTTTTGCAGGGACGAAGCTGTGGCGGCGTCCTATTTTTTTTGTCCTTATGATTTCAGCGTCAAGGATACGGAAGGCGGAGCAGCTGAGAGACGGAACCGGTAGTAGCCTGTCCCGAAGTGAACGCAGGGGACCGCCCTTAAATGCAAATAATTGTCAGAAAATAGTTAAATCTACAATAATAATTACAAATAAACAGTTTCCCCGCTGCGTGAGTGGCGGGGCAAAAAGAGAGGAAACAATGAAGAAACAGTTAAAATCAGTTGTTTTGGCAATGGCTGCCCTTGCTGTACTGGCATCCTGCTCAAAACCAAAAAACCAGGCCCGCAAGCCGTCAGAAAATATTGATTCTACAACATGGATTGACAACCTCATTGATGGTAAGGCCGCAGCTGTTAAAGAAAACAAAAAAATCTTTATTTTCTTTTCGGGCGATGACCAGGATGGCGCAAGTGCCGAATTAAAGGAAAAAGTATTCAACACTGAAGAATTTATTCGTGTTTATACAGACAAATACGTTCTCGTAAACCTGGACTATTCAAATTCAAAATTTGAAGCTGCAAAGGCTGATCCCCTTGCAAGTGACGAAGAAAAGAAAGCTGCCGGTGAACTTGAAAAACGCCTCGAAGAAAATCTCCGTGACGCTTCCCTGTACAATATCGAAGCAACACCTTCTTTCTATATTCTTACAAAAGAAGGCTATGTAGTTAAAGAAATTATTTTTGAAAAACCGGTTTCTTCAGTTGAAGAAGTTAACGAAGTTTTTGCAGGTCTCGAAGACGAAATCGCCGTTTATGACAACACTTTGTCTGCTACAGAGTCCGGCTCAGACGCAGACCGCCTCGCAGCAATTGATCAGCTTTTTGAACTTACAGACCCTCAGCACAGATATCTTCTTGTTGACTTGAGCGGACTTTACGTAAAACTCGACAAAAAGAACGAAACCGGCAATGTAGGAAAGCACATCGTTGCAATTGCAAACGCAAATGCAGTTCAGGCATATATGGACCAGGACCCAGTAGCAGCAAGCGATCAGTTTGCCAATGCCGCAAAGAGCAAGTATCTTTCAACTGTTGAAAAACAGCAGTGCTACTACACAGCAGGCTACCTCTATGCTCAGAGCGCTCCCAATGACTTTAAAAAGATTAAGTCTTACTTTGAAAAATCTTATAATGCTGACCCGGAAAGCCCTCATGCAGAACAGATTCAGAACATGATTAAAATGCTCGAAGAACGCATCGCAGAAAGCGAAGCCCAGCCAGAACCTGTAGAACCGGAAACTGAACCTGAAGCTCCGGCAGAAGCAGCCGCTGAGGCTCCTGCAGCAGACGCTGGCTCTCCTGCAGCAGACGCACCTGCAGAAAGTTCTGAAGCAGCACAAAACTAGGATTATACAGCTATGGACGACTATCCCTCGGATAATTTAATTCTTCTTATAATTCTGGCAGTAACATGCGTTGTTTTATCTTCGCTGTTTTCTGCCTCCGAAAGTGCATTCCTGGGGTTAAACAAACTCAGGGTGCACTACCTTCGCGAAAAAGGCGATAAAAAAGCAATTCGTGCCGGCAAAATGCTTGAAAAAAAGGAGCAGCTTTTAAACATGCTCCTTGTGGGCAACGAAATCGTAAACGTAATTCTTTCCGTAACACTTACTTCAATCTTCTTAAAACTTTTTGGACCAGCAGGTCTTGGAGCTGCAACAGGAATTGCAACCGTTGCCCTCCTGATTTTTGGCGAAATTACACCAAAAAGCCTGACCACAAGATTTCCTGAACGCTTTGCCTTTGCGCTCAGTGGTTATGTAACGTTCTTTTTTTATTTGTTAAAGCCCTTTGTATGGTTTTTTACAAATATTTCGAGACTGATTATCAGATTACTCGGCGTAAAGATAGAAAAGAGCCAGGTTTCTTTTACCGAAGACGAAATCAAAAATTTTATTGACGTTGGCGAAGAAGAAGGTGTTCTTGAAGATGGCGAAAAAAAGATGATGAGCCGCGTCTTTAAGTTTACGGACCTGATTGCGACAGACATTATGCTTCCCCGAACAAAAGTCGTGGGAATCGATCCTTCCATGAAGTACCGTCAGATAATTCAATTGTCGGAACGCACACGAATCTATCGTTTTCCTGTTTACCGGGACGACGACATTGATAATATCATTGGCGTATTGTATGTAAAGGATCTGCTTTTTTACACGGGAAGTCTTGCAGATTTTTCCGTTGAAAAAACAATGCGACCGCCGATTTTTATTCCAGGAACAACAAAAATGTCTTCAATCCAGCAGATTTTGAGGGAAGCCAAGCAGACATTTGCCATTGTAATTGATGAATACTCAGGAACTGACGGCATTCTGACAAGCGAAGACATTGAACGGGAAATCTTTGGTACAATCGCAGGCGATTACCGCATTTCAGGCCGGGGAACCGGAATCAACCTTGAAAACCCGGAAGACTCAGTTCTTGATGGAAGCGCCCGCTTAATCGACCTTGAGGACGAATTAAAAATCAAGCTCGAATCCAAAGGCAACGAAACAATTGCGGGTCTTATCCTGGACAGACTGGGCCATATTCCCCTCGTTGGCGAGACAATTGAAGAAGCCGGATACCGTTTTGAAGTCATCATGATGGACGGCCGCAGAATCAGCCGGATTCACTGTACAAAAATCATAACCGAAGAAGAAGCCGAAGCAGAAGAAGATGATATTAACGGCCAGGAGGTAAGCGAATGAGTTCATTAGTCACAAGCGTTATCCTTCCCGGAATCGGTGTAATTCTTCTTGTTTTTGTTGTAGCCTTTTTTGCCGCAAGCGAAACAGCCTATCTTTCTATTACCCGAATGATGGTTCACCAGCTTAAAAAGAATGCTGCTTCGAAAAACTCGCCGGAGTCAAAAGTGCTCCTGCTCAAAAAAGATACGAACAAACTTTTGTCGCTGATTCTGATTGGAATCAATTTTATTACTTCCCTTACATCCAGCCTTGCCGCTATGGTCGCAATCAATTTGATTGGGGACTCAGGTTCGGCCTGGGCTACACTGATAATCGTTTTTATCCTCATCATTTTTGGTGAGATTATGCCAAAACGAATTGCGTCGGTTTATCCGCTCAAATGCGCTAAACTTTTTGCAGGCCCGCTTCTCTTTCTGGAAAAGGCATTTTTCCCGCTGGTCTGGATTTTTAGTAAAATTACTGATTCAATCACAAACTTTCTGGGACACTTTGTCAAAGGCGAAAAAGAATTAATCACGGAAGAAGAACTCAAGTCCCTGATTGCCGTGGGCGAAAACGAAGGCACCCTTGAATCAAGCGAAAAGAAAATGCTTTATAAGATTTTTGAATTTACAGATTTAAAAATCCACGACATTATGCGTCACAAAAGCCATGTTAAGTTTGTGAGCGAGGATTCAAACTTTGAGCAGATACGGGACCTCTTTGCAGAAACCGGTTACAGCCGTCTTCCGGTTTGCCGCGACAGTTTTGACAACGTTCTTGGCGTGCTTTCCTATATGAATGTTCTGACAGAAGGCCGGGTTCGTAAAGATTCAAAAAATATTGCAAGCAGATGTATGAGACCGGCCCTCTTTGTTCCGGAGACTTTGACTGCCACAGAGCTTTTACAGAAATTCCGGCGCGAAGGAGCAAACTTTGCAATTGCCGTGGACGAAACCGGAAGCAACATCGGAATCGTTACGATGGACGACATTATGCGCGCCGTTTTTGGGCGGTCAGTTCATGATGAGTCTACCGAAGTTCCGCCAGAAAAAAGGATTATTCCGCTCACATCAAAGGAATACATTGTTCCGGGCGATGTAAAAATTGACGATGTAAATGAATTGTTAAAGCTTGAACTTGAAAGTGAAGAATACGACACAATTGCCGGCTGGCTTTTAGAGCAGTTTGACGCCCTTCCGGATGCGGGAGAAGCAATTAAGCGCGATGGTGTAACCTTTACGGTTGAAGACCAGTCTCAGCGCCGAATCCAAACCGTAAGAATCCTCCTGCCGTAGTACACTGTCATTATCGGGCGTGACCCGATAATCCGCCGGGAAGGATTGCCTGTTCGCGCCAGGCAATGTCACGGGTTGCGAGACGCAATGACAGACGTCATTATCGGGCTCGACCCGATAATCCATTTATTTAGGGTTTATTACAAACCCTAAAAACGGCGAAGTCAAGGCTTTAAGCGTATGCGTGCCTTGACTCGACGTATTATGCCTTTCGAATCATTTCGGTAATCAGGCCTGCGGTGTCTTCGATGCCGAGAACCGAACTGTTTATCATGATGTCGTAATTTTTGCGGTCGCCCCAGGTGTTTTCCGTAAAGGTGTTGTAGTGGTTTGCACGGCGTTTGTCGATTTGAATAATTGTCTTTTTAGCGGCAGATTCTGTTTCCTTGTACAAATCTTCGATTCGATGAAGCCTTGCATCGATGTCCGCATAAATGAACGCGTTGAACACTGTGCTTTTGTCGATTTCTTCCGCTGTTTCAAGAATGTAATCTGCACAACGTCCTACAATTACGCAGTTTCCCTGTTTTGCAATGTTGAGGATTGTTTTTCGCTCAGCATTGAATACCTGGTCGGCCAGCGGCAGAATCTGTCCGCCACCCACAGCGTTGGTTCCGCCGGCTGTGCCTGAGTAGCTTGTTCCCAGCAGAAGGTTATACAAAAAACCGGAAGTCAGGTTCTGTTCAGTTTTTTTGATAAAGTCCGGAGACAGGCCGCTTTCCTGGGCTGCCATATCGATGATTTCTTTGTCGTAAAATTTATAATTGAGCGCATCCGCGATTAATTTACCGATAAGGCGTCCGCCTGAACCATATTCGCGGCTGATAGTGATAATAGATTTCATTGTAGTTACCTCTAAAATGTCAAATTTCTTATCAAAGATTATATCACAGTTTGAGTCAAAAAAATTGAATTAGAACAGCGATTTTAAAAGAAGATGTACTTTACGCCCAAGGAAAAATCAAACCATTCTGCGTCAGCTCCACCCTGGCTGTCTGTTGGATGAGTCCATGTTTTTGAACCGGAAGAACGGTAATAAGATTCTCCGCGGATTTCATTGAGCAGAAAGTATGAAAAATCAAAATTGACGCTGAATTTTCTGCTGATACCGTAATTAAGGCCTGCGTTGATTTTGAAGGCTTTAAAAAAGCCTTCGCAAACATCAGCATAATACATATTACCAAGATAGTGAAAATCTTCATTAAAGGCGTAAACATAAGGGGAAGCAGAAAAGCCTGCTTTTATGGTTAGAGGCCGGTCCAGGGTCCATTGCGGAGGAAGGGTATAATCAAGGTTAAGTCCTACCCAGACAAGATACAGGTCCCGTTTGTAGGACAAAACCGTTGTCGAAGAATTCTCACTTGGATTATAAACATGTGAAGGATCAGAATCGTTGTATGGATAGAAGTAAGTATCACCACTTTCGTCAGATGTTTTAAATCCGTATGAGGCATACATGCCTTTTGCCTTAAATTTTGTTTCGCTCATTTCAAAGGCGGCAAAGGGATTAATATGCAGGACCTTTGCAATTTCAAAATCCCAGCCTGCGTTAACTGAAAATCCTACATCATGGGAAATATAATTATCACTTTCTGAATAATTTGTAAGGTAATCATATCCGGATGTAGCTGTAACCTGTTCGTTTCCTGTACCATAGTAATTGTTTAACCAGTCGTAATCCTGTATCTTACCGCAGGCGGTCGGGATGGCTGTCCATAAATTCAGCCCTAATTTAAAGGATTTATAACCTGAGTCTACACCGAGAGAAAAATAATATTCAGGTGAAAAATTCCAGTCCAGGTAACTCAATTTATCATCAGAATAAATCGGATCTTTTAGAAAAACATATTCACCCATATCGCCGTTTTTGATTCCGAAAGATGGCCGGATTGCAAGCTTCCAGACACTTTCATAATCTGAATCATCGTAATTCAGGAGGACTTTCTTCTGTCCGCTTTCCTGGCTAAAAAGATTTGAATTCAACAAAAGTAATGCAAATAGGGCTGGTAAAAATATCTTTTTCATATACACCTGCTTCTGGTTTTCTTAAATTTCCGGCTGGTCTTTTAGCGGGTCTACACCAAAAATGGCTGCCAGCTGCTTCCGGCTCGCTTCCATGTCCTTTTGATATGGGGCGGTAAAAGTAACTTTCTCTCCGGTTGCCGGATGGGTGAGTGTGAGTCTGTAAGCGTGAAGTGCAAGGCGGC